>DOJM01000351.1:279-1774 GCA_003529225.1 Paenibacillus sp. | reverse complement strand
TCTTGTACTGCATCTTAATGGTCTTCAAGAGGTCTTCCAACCGGAAGGGAATACTGGTTTTGCTTCCTTACTATCGCAGATAGCGAAAGTATGCCGTGCACTTGAGGTTCCTGTAGGTGTAAAAGAAGTCGGCTGGGGCATTGACGGTGATACAGCAGCAGATCTTTATAATGCAGGGGTAGCTTTTGTTGATGTAGCGGGTGCAGGTGGAACATCCTGGAGTCAGGTCGAGAAGTTTCGGAGTAGAGACCCTATACGGCGCGCAGCGGCTGAAGCTTTCGCGGACTGGGGTACTCCAACCGCAGATTGCATTGCAGAGGTACATGCTGTCTCCCCGAAGGGGGCTTTGATTGGCAGCGGCGGCTTGAAGCATGGCGTGGATGCGGCGAAGGCATTGGCCCTCGGTGCTGATTTAGCAGGCTTTGGACGCAATCTGTTAGGACCGGCAGTAGATTCTGAAGAGGCGCTAGATGCTGCACTGGCACAGGTAGAGCTGGAGCNNGCTCCCGATTTAGCAACTTTACGTGGGACTTCCCGTTTAATACGTAAATAAAGGTATATGTTAAATTGTAGAAGTGGGGAAGTGAAAAAAAAGATGATGATTAAATTGGTTCATATGGATGAGTCCGCCTTTCAATTTTTCTTAGGTCAAGCTACTCGTGACTACGCTGAAGATAAGATTAAAGCCGGCGCTTGGGATCCTGAAATCGCGATGAAGCTGTCTGAAGAAGCTATAACGCAGTCTCTGCCCAAAGGGTTGAACACGGATGGCGCTTATCTATATTCTATAGTAGAGATAAGTAGTGATATTCAGGTTGGATATATTTGGTTTAATGTAAGCGAAGGCCGCGGTGGCCGAGAGGCTTTCATTTATGATTTCTACATTTTTGAACCGTATCAGAGCAAAGGTTATGGCAAGCAGGCTATGATCGCACTTGATGAAGAAGCCCGTGAGATGAACGTCNNGGGTTACATGTCTTTGGTCAGAACAATCGTGCATTTGAGCTGTACAAGAAAATGGGATATACCGTAACCGACATTACGATGTCTAAAGATCTATAATGCTATAACTGGAGACCTTGAAAGAGGTCTTTTTTTGTTGTTCTAAGAAATCCAATGTAAATAATTGTGATAAATATATTTTAATTAGGAGTAGTGAAAAATATGATTAATTAATAAATTCCTTAAAATGGATTATAGAGGAGGTTAAAAGGGGGATTAAGGTGAGACAAGGTTTGTATCGTGGTTGGTTGTTTCAGTAGTTGCATTATTATTACTCACTAGCTGCAACAGTGGGGATTTTCCAGGGAAAAAGAAATCTGAATCCGAGCAAGCTCAGCAAAGTGCTGCCCCATTAATCAGTTCATCTGTACCAGTAGCTTCTCCGGCTGTGGCTGAACCATCGAAGGAAGCGGTGCTTCCATTAACGGCGGAGCAAAGAATAGAAGATTTTGATTACATGTGGAAGATTATAGAGGAGAACTATCCTTTCTTA
>DOJM01000351.1:0-228 GCA_003529225.1 Paenibacillus sp. | reverse complement strand
ATGAGTTTTTGAGACGAATGAGATTTATACTAATCCAGTTGAACAACGGGCACACGAATTTTATCTCCGAGGAAGAATATCCATGGTTTCTACAAAGTTATGTTCAGGCAGGTTTTGGTTATGAGCCTTGGATCAACGTGTTTCAACAGCCAAACGTATTGGCTCGTTACAACTAGAAACCTTTAGCGGAGCAGCAAAGCTCTAATGACAGCAATAACGATGTGAATA
>DOJM01000357.1:8210-9852 GCA_003529225.1 Paenibacillus sp. | reverse complement strand
TTTAGAATCTTGAATTGTTAGTTCAGAGTGTTCGGAGCGATCGGATGGTCATGATTGGAGTCGGTAGTTTGCACACGATACGTTTTACATACAACGGAGCGAAGCTTCATTTGACGCATATACACGCTTACAGTGCGTTCGGAAATGGCATAACCTTCTTGATGTAATAGGAGGGTGATCTTCGGACTCCCATACCGCTTATGATGGTCTTCAAAATGATACTGAATTCGCTTCATTATGGCAGCCTTACGAAGCTTTTGTATACCAATTTTTTCTATCCGCCACTTGTAGTACCTGCTCCTAGACACCTGTAGGGTCATGAATATCTTCTCCAAGCGAAACTCGGAGCGATACTTTTCAATAAACTGGAATCTTAGTTCCTTGGTTTGCTGAAGATGTGCACCGCTTTTTTTACGATCGCTAGTTCCTCTTCCACATCAGCGATCTTATTATCTTTTTCTTGAAGCTGACGACTCATTTCTTTCAGCTGTGCCTCGAGTTCTCGTACTCGATCCCTCCTGGCTATCGGTTCATTCTCAAGTTCCCGGTATTGCTCATCCATTGATGCAGCGTACTTTTAGGGATATTAAGCTCTTCGGCCAAGTCACCTACCGTCTTCGTTTGATCTTGAATGAATTGCACCGTCTGTTTCTTGAATTCTTCGTTATACCTTTGTCGATGTTCTCCCATGTGAACACACCTCCGTGGTCTCATTATCGGCCAGTCTGTTAACTGGTGTCCACTTTTAATTCTAGCTCCATACAGTCCGCAACCCTGCATAATGTGGGATAAAGCTGCATGTAAGGGCTCCTGAGTCCGATAGCTGCTTCGTCGCACAATGTCTTCTAAGCAGATCTAAGTTTTGGTATAGATCAAGGATTATCCACCAAAAGGAGGTCACAGCAACGATACAAGGACCTTATGGGAAACCTTCTTTTCCCTTTGAGGGCTATACAACGGATAGATTACCACTAGGCAGCAAATCCTCTTGAGCTGTCAGTTGCTCCCGCACATGCCTAAGCTGCGCTTTTAGCACAGGAACACTCTTTTGCAGGATGATGCTTATTTGAGGTAAAGATAGCTTTAGGCCATACCACATCGTTTTTACAAGCTGCTCCTCCCAAGGCAATGCCTTGCCAGACAGGAGAGACCGGCGTGCGTAATAATCGGCGCATTGTCGGATACAAGAGCGGTAAGCTTCTATAGAGAATAGCTGGCTGTCGAAGCTTTTTTGACGGAACATTTTATGAAGCTCTTTAAAAGTGCGGATAGTTACCTTCTCGGCTTCTGTTGATTGTTGTAACAACATGGAACTGAGCGTATAGATATCATTCGTATACTTTTGAACACACTCTGCAAATATAGTTCTTCGGGGTGATCCGGCAGGTAAGGGGTCAGGCATGATAAACACGATCCTTTCAGAATGAGTTATGGGATGAACCTATAATATTGAAAAGTAAGAAATGGATTTGTTGATAAGCTCGGCGGTATCAGGTTCTGGATAACTATGTTTTTGAAGCGAAACACTGGATGGTTTATAATATAATCGGCCTCCTCTGGAATCTCTCCCACCGGCGACAGCTCTGTACAGACGACCTTGCTCAATATGACCTGCCAATGATTTACCCTGTAGCTTGGCTTT
>DOJM01000357.1:6761-8113 GCA_003529225.1 Paenibacillus sp. | reverse complement strand
GACCGGCCTCCATTCCATAGTGAATAGGCTCAGGTGAATCAAAGATGAATACTTCTATGCGAGATAGTCTTCGCTGGTCCATGACAGGGTTCTCCTCCTTAGGTTTCCAAAAGCTTAAGATCTACATGGTGAATGACGTTAGCCTTCTCTATACAGGCGAGCATTTCAGCTTCATTCTCACAGACTGCGGCATGCTCCAGCCATAGTCGGAATTTCTGTTTGCGTATAACGGATAAATGTAAGGGAAAGGTGTTGCGGGATCTCATCACGTACCAACCGACAGCAACATCTTTCCAAGGTTCCTTAAAAGCGGTGAGCCACGGAAAACGTTGGTGTGCAGACCAATCCTGCAACTGCTGCTTTTCTCGGATATTTTTATATATTTCGTATATTATTCTTCGGTCCATACAGTGTTCACAGGTAGATGGGCTGCCGAAATGGCGCAATGTTTCAATCTGCTTCTGACCAAATGCGTAGCCGACAATCGTTCTGTGATGATCCTCTTCGAACCATAACGCTCCAAAGCAAACATAATTTAGACTTATCGGCTCAAGCAGCCCTTGCTGAGTTCCCCAATAATAGTGCTTCATTCCTTTCACCCCGTCCAGCATGCTATCACCCTATAGATTCGGGTAACGCAAAAACCGCAGCAAGAGGAGGACCTCTGCTGCGGTTTTGGAATACAGGTATACACACCTGTACCAAAGCGTGGCGGATCAAGGGTCTCTCTCTTTACGCTTACGAGGTTAGCTGTCGGATTCGGACGGTGAGAGTCGCCCTACCTATGTGAGACTTGAACAGTCTCCTTCGGATTCACCCCAAGTAGGCCATGTGGCCTGATGGTTCCCCCGTTCCCTGCAAATGCAGGAACTCAGCGTTGAATGTATTTCGTGAAATAGATTCAACCCGAATCATACTCTTTTCAAGGTGTTTCTGTAAAAACAGAAAGTGTTCTTTTGAGCGCAATTTAAACCATATCCTGCCGACTACGACGAAAAAGGGAACAAAATAGTTATTTATTGCGAGTTATCGAGCCTCTTCCTCGCTTAATCTCGGTTTCTTATTTTCTTACCTATAAAGGAGATTTTTGGTGATTTCTCCAAATGTGGTGAATAATATCACATAGCATGACCGCTTTTCGCTAATTGAATCAAATTCGAGTAAACAGGAGATATAGAGAGATTGGACATCAAGTAAGCGCTATCCGATGCGAAAATAGTTTTTAATTTGCATTATTTTGGCATCAATCAGGTTTTACAATACTTCCTGCATAAGGGTATGATTACTCCTGTTTCAACAACAATCGAATATTTGATCCGCTTAATTTCCGATAAGGAAAGCGGGGGAACCAA
>DOJM01000357.1:4507-6745 GCA_003529225.1 Paenibacillus sp. | reverse complement strand
CAGAGGAGATCCTTTGTGGCTTTTTGCTGTGCTTTTTTAAGCAAAGCATTTATGGAAAACCTCACGAAGAGGTCGTTAAATTCATCATTAGCGGTAGCTTTTCTTAAATGATCAGGGTGAACACGTTCTGATCTTACAAGTAAAGCATTTGAGGAGAATAAGAGATGACGGATCAGAATGAATATGTGCTTGTATGTGCGCCAACGAAGGCAGGAGAACATTTCATTAAACTACTGAAATTCAGAGGTATTAAGATGGCGGGATTGACCAACAACTTGGCTGAGAAGGCCCTACTCGAAGAAATGGGAATTGAACAAGTCGTTCTAGTAGATACCCGCCGTCAGAACACTTGGTTTCGCCCACCGTTCCCGGTAGGCCGGGTATATCTGTTCGAGAGCAGCTTTACGTTATGCTGCCGCTACATTCAAATGTGCCGTACCTGGACGACACAGCCGATTTTTGTAATCACAAGTTCAATAAATCCTAGATTGGTCTACAAAAGACTTGGCGCGAGTTATGTAATCTATTCCCACAGTGGTGATGCTGATTTTCTGGTAGATAGATCACCTCATTAAGGATAAAAGAAGGAGTGCGGAAGATATGATGGATCTGTATATGGTGGCTTCGTTAGCTGTGATTTACGGGTTGTTTTATGGATTTATGCGCTGGTGCGCAGGTGTAGTTGAGGATACAGGGAGGGATAAGCTGTGATTCTAGTAATCGCTGTTACCCTACTGCTGTTTATATATCTGGTTTACGCATTGATTCATCCGGAGAAATTTTAAGGAGGGGCATTCATGGGCATTTTGCAAATAGTTGCTGTAATCGTAATTCTCATCTTGCTGGTTAAGCCGATGGGCACGTATTTATATCATGTATTCTCTAATGAACCGAATCGTACGGATCGATGGTTTGCAGGCACGGAGAAAGGTATTTTTAAGCTGATCGGCCTGAAAAAACGTGACGGAATGTCATGGAAGAAGTATGCGCTCAGCTTTGTGTTNNCTTCAGTTATATTGTTCTTAGATTGCAGCGGGGATTGCCGTTAAACCCGAATGGAATTACGGATATGGAACAGACGCTTTCATTCAATACAGTGATCAGCTTTATGACCAATACGAACCTGCAGCATTATAGCGGGGAGACGGGGCTTTCGTATTTTTCACAAATGGCTGTCATCACGATGATGATGTTCACATCTGCAGCGAGCGGATTTTCTGTTGCGGTTGCCTTTGTCAGAGGAATCACGGGACGGAAATCAGTCGGGAACTTCTTCGAGGATTTCGTCAAAGCACATATTCGTGTGTTCATTCCCCTAGCTTTGTTAGTTTCATTGGTGCTGGTAGGACTGCATGTGCCACAAACGCTCAAGCCATCACTTGAAGTCACTACACTAGAGGGCCAAACACAACAAATTGCTATCGGTCCAGTAGCTTCTTTGGAATCGATCAAACATCTGGGCACGAATGGTGGCGGCTTCTTCGGGGCCAATTCATCCCATCCTTTTGAGAACCCTAATCCACTTACGAACGTTCTGGAGATTCTTTCTATGTGGATGCTGCCAGCTTCGCTCCCTTATATGTACGGATTGTTTGCCAAGAACAAACGTCAGGGCTGGGTAATTTTTACCGCAATGATGACCTTGTTTGTTCTGCTATTAAGCCTAAACTTCTATGCTGAATCAAAGGGTAATCCGGCGATCAATGCACTAGGAATCGAATCTTCACAAGGTAGCATGGAAGGTAAAGAGGTACGCTTCGGCATACCACAGTCTTCCTTGTTTACTTCGGTAACAACCGCAGCTACGACAGGTAGTGTTAACAATATGCATGATACGCTGACACCGCTGGGGGGGATTACTCCTCTAGCGCTGATGATGCTCAATAATGTCTTCGGTGGGAAAGGTGTCGGACTAATTAATATGCTGATGTATGCCATCATGGGGGTCTTCCTATGTGGATTGATGGTTGGTAGAACACCGGAGTTTCTCGGAAGGAAGATAGAGGCCAAGGAGATGAAGCTGATTGCCATTGCGATCCTTGTTCATCCTTTCATTATCCTTGTGCCAACCGCAGCTGCGTTCCTGACCGATTTGGGCCAAGGGGCAATTACGAACACTGGATTCCATGGGCTCAGCCAAGTGTTATATGAATATGTCTCTTCTGCTGCGAACAATGGTTCAGGATTTGAAGGACTTGCGGACAACACAACCTTCTGGAATGTTACAACCGGGATTGT
>DOJM01000357.1:624-4497 GCA_003529225.1 Paenibacillus sp. | reverse complement strand
GCCGGTTCCTGAGACGATTGGCACGTTCCGCACAGACAATGGACTGTTTACGGGAATTCTGATTGGTACAGTAGTGATTATCGGTGCGCTGACGTTCCTGCACGTCATTGTACTCGGCCCCATTGCAGAATATCTAACCTTACGGTAGGAAGAGGGAGAATAAGATGAGTACTGTAAAAAGAAAAAAGCTGCTGACGGGACCCATACTCCTAAGCGCTGTAAAGGATAGCTTTATAAAGCTTAACCCAGTAACCCTAATCAAAAATCCAGTCATGTTCGTGGTAGAGATCGGTACGATCATTGTACTCCTCATGGTGCTGGCTCCTGGATATTTCAATGCTGAGCAATCGATAGGCTTCAATATCACAGTGTTGTTCATTCTGCTATTTACAGTGCTATTTGCGAATTTCGCTGAGGCGCTGGCGGAAGGCCGCGGTAAAGCCCAAGCCGATTCGCTTAAGAAAACGAAACAAGATATTACTGCCAACAAACTGGTTGGAGGGTCGGTGAAAACAGTATCCTCCTCCGAACTGCGTAAAGGGGATATCGTCATCGTCAGTCAGGGAGAACTCATCCCTGGTGACGGGGAAGTGATTGAAGGGCTGGCTTCCGTAGATGAATCAGCAATTACAGGTGAATCTGCACCTGTAATCAAGGAAGCTGGTGGGGACTTTGGTTCCGTTACCGGCGGCACGCGGGTCGTCAGTGATGAGATCAAAGTCAGAATTACTAGTGATCCTGGTGAGTCGTTTCTAGATCGGATGATTTCCCTCGTTGAAGGGGCGAAACGTCAGAAGACACCCAATGAAATCGCGCTGAACACGCTCTTGATCAGTCTGACCCTGATTTTCCTGATTGTAGTAGTGACCTTGCGACCCATCGCAACTTATTTAGGCGTTGATCTTGATATTCCTGTCATGATCGCCTTGTTGGTCTGCCTGATCCCGACAACAATTGGGGGACTGCTCTCTGCAATAGGAATAGCGGGTATGGACCGGGTGACCCAGTTTAATGTACTCGCGATGTCGGGTAAGGCAGTTGAGGCTGCTGGTGACATTAATACGATGATCCTAGATAAGACCGGTATGATTACCTTTGGGAACCGGATGGCGAGTGAATTTGTTCCTGTCGGAAATGAAACGGAAGCTGAGCTTACAGCGTGGGCGGCCATTAGTTCCCTAAAGGATGAGACGCCTGAGGGACGTTCTGTAATTGAGCTGGCCAAGAAGCTGGAACGCAGCTATGACAGCAAGCTTGCTGAAGGTGGGGAATTCGTAGAGTTTAAGGCGGAAACTCGGATGAGTGGTATTGATCTGCAAGATGGACGCTGCGTACGTAAAGGTGCGGTAGACTCCGTGAAAAAATGGGTACAGTCGAAAGGCGGAGTCATTCCTGCGAACCTCGACAGTAATTCTGATGGTATCGCTCGGATGGGGGGAACCCCGTTAGCGGTTGCGGTAGACAATCGGATCTATGGACTTATTTACTTGAAGGATACAGTTAAGCCAGGCATGAAAGAGCGATTTGATGAGCTGCGGAAAATGGGGATCAAGACCATCATGTGTACGGGTGACAATCCACTGACCGCAGCTACGATTGCCCGTGAAGCGGGTGTAGATGATTTCATCGCTGAAAGTACACCTGAGGATAAAATAGCAGTCATTCGCCGCGAACAGAACGAGGGTAAGCTGGTTGCGATGACAGGGGATGGCACAAATGATGCCCCTGCCCTTGCCCAAGCTGATGTGGGCTTAGCCATGAACAGCGGTACTACAGCTGCTAAGGAAGCAGCAAATATGGTCGATTTGGACTCTGACCCTTCGAAGATTATTGAGGTTGTAGCTATTGGTAAACAGCTACTGATGACGCGGGGCGCGTTGACAACGTTCAGTATTGCGAATGATATCGCTAAATATTTCGCAATTATTCCGGCAATGTTTATGCTCGCCATTCCTGAAATGGAAGCCCTGAATGTCATGGGATTGGGATCACCTAGCTCGGCAATTATATCTGCATTAATATTTAATGCGATTATTATTCCGCTGCTGATCCCATTGGCTATGAAAGGTGTCTCGTATAAAGCGATGAGTTCTACGAAGCTGCTGGGACGTAATATTTTTATCTATGGGCTAGGCGGAGTGGTAGTTCCCTTTGCGGGCATCAAGCTCATTGATATGATCGTAAGTGTATGGATTTAATGACGTGTTGACTAATTATTGAAAGGGTGAGAGCATCGTGAATAACGGAAACTCCATTGAGGACACTGAAGAGCAGTTGTCATCATCGAAAGGTGCTTATTTCTTTATTATTGTACGACTAAGTTTAGTATTTATTGTTCTTTGCGGAGTGATCTATCCTCTGACGACTACAGCGCTTGCCCAGGTTCTGATGCCGTCGCAAGCGAACGGTAGCTTACTTAAGAATGATGCTGGAGTAGTTGTAGGCTCGGAACTCATCGGGCAGAACTTTACGAATCCAGCTTTATTTCATGGTCGTGTGTCTAGTATTGAGTATAAAGCAGAAGCTTCAGGTTCCAATAACTACGCGCCATCCAATCCGGATATGCTTCAGCGGACAAAGGATTTCATTACGCAGTGGCAGCTCGATAACCCGGATGTGTCTGTGAACAAATTGCCAGTCGATTTGGTGACCAACTCGGGTTCGGGGCTTGATCCGCATATCACACCTGGTTCGGCTATCGTGCAGATTCCTCGGATTAGCAAATTAACGGGTATTTCTGCGTCTCAGCTGGAAGAGCTCGTGAATAAGCATACCGAGGGCCGTGATTTGGGGCTGTTCGGTGAAGAACGGGTAAATGTGTTGAAGCTGAACATGGATCTTCTGAAACTATCGAACAAATAAATATTGCAAATGTCCCTGCCAGATCTCTAAAATCGGGCAGGGATATCTTGCTTTCTAGTGCATGATCGGGGTTATTAAGGAGTGGTCTTGATGGGAACATACCGGAGGAAGACGCCGGAGGAGCTGCTGCTCTCTATCTATGAGCTGCATCGGGGACGTCTGAAGATCTATATCGGGCCGGTTAGTGGGTCGGGCAAAACGTATCAGATGCTGCGTGAGGGCCAGGCGCTAAAAGCGCAAGGAATCGATGTTGTGATCTGTGCGGTTTCGACGAATCAGAGTCCGGAAACTAAAGATCAGCTGGGCGATTTGGAACGGATTCCAAGTATTCATTGGTTTCAGAAGGATATCGAGAAGAAGGACCTTGATGTGGAAGCTATTGTGGCACGTAATCCTGAAGTTGTGCTAACCGATGGCTTGGCCCACCAGAATTGCGAGGGTGCGGAGAGGTCTGGAAGGCTGGACGATATCAAATTTTTACTGAGCAATGGGATTAGTGTCATCACAACTGTAAATGTATACGAACTAGAAGGTGCTGCGGATCTGGCACGGAAATGGACCGGGATTGAGGTAGAGCATTCTCTTCCCGCTGAGGTGCTTACCCTTGCCGATGATATCGTTCTAATTGATGTGACTCCAGAAAAGATACTTCAGCGCTTGTCCGATGGACATTTAGGGAAGCGCCAGCAGAGATCGCTTTTTAACAAAGGTAATTTAAGCAAACTGCGGGAGGNNGGAGAAACACCGGGAAGAACAAGGGTTGTTGGGAGCTTCGGGGATCGCAGAAAAGGTGTTGGTGTCCGCACAGTATTATTGGAATGGCTCGATCCATATCCGACGTGGACAGCAGATTGCCAAGCGGTTAAATGGGGATCTTTCAGTAGTGTCATTCTGGAAGCAGGGTCTCACCCTTTCTAAGGAAGCAGCTACCTTTAAGCGTTCCCTCTGGAAGCTGACCGAGAAGATTGGTGCCTCTATGGAGGAGATCACCTTTCGCTCGAAGCGGGAGAT
>DOJM01000357.1:0-617 GCA_003529225.1 Paenibacillus sp. | reverse complement strand
CATTACCCGAATCGTTATGGGACACTCCAAGCAGAACGCTTGGCAGGAATTATGGAAAGGCTCAATCGCTAATTCGTTACTGAAGCAAATCAGAGGTGTGGATGTGTTCTTCGTGGCGGATCGCGCAGATCGTGAAGGAGAACGTGTACTTCCAACCCGGCAGAGTCGCAATGAACAGAAAGCGGATGCCTATCACAGGTTAAGCAGTCAGGAAGTAAAGGATAAAATCGATGCGATTCGCGGAGGAACCTTTAAGGTATACATTGGGGCAGCTCCCGGTGTGGGCAAGACTTACAAGATGCTGCGTGAAGGGAACGATCTCTTGAAGAGAGGGATCGATGTCGTGATTGGGCTTCTGGAGACACATGGCCGCAAAGAAACCCTTGAACAAATCGGCGATTTGGAGATCCTTCCACGTTTACGTATGGAGTACCGCGGGACTGTCCTTGAGGAAATGGATACGGCAGATATTATTAAGCGCAATCCTGAAGTCGTACTAGTGGATGAACTCGCTCATACCAATATGCCAGGCAGCAAACATAAGAAGCGTTACATGGATGTTATGGAGCTGCTGGATGCGGGAATATCTGTGATCTCAACGGTGAACGTTCAGCATT
>DOJM01000533.1:17237-22497 GCA_003529225.1 Paenibacillus sp. | reverse complement strand
CACTCACGGGATATGCATAAGTAAGGTATGTTCGGTGCATAAAATCATAGTCCATCTTTTTTAACTTGAAGTCAATTTGATACTTATCTTCTAAATAGACTTCGAATTGTTTTTTATGGGTTATGGACTTCCATGGTAATCCGAAGAATAAAAAGTATATTCCTATAAGAAATATCAAAAAAATTATTTGAAAGAACGTTTTTTTACTAAGAATGGGACGTTTCATTTATTAATAACCCTCCTTATAATTTTAAAAGCGCAAGAAATCACACACTTTGATAGTACTTTTCACGCATCGATTATGTTCTGGCTTCCATGTAGAGGTTTGAAAACAATCTCTTGTAAAATAAGAAATAAACGAGCTTCTATATTCACTTCTAGGCTCGTTTTGCGTTTCGTGAATTGTATTTACTTATTTTAGGATCCTGCCCACTGCTAGTATATATTTTAAATAGTCGTCATAATTACTAGCTGTAAACTCCGTTTTCTGCTGAAATACTTGATCTTTTGTGAGGGCTGCACGAGGACGTAGGTGTTCTGTTGTTGGGTTAAGATCGCTTAAATTGATATTTCCCTGTTGAAGCTTATTTTCACTTAGTTCACTAAGTGTCAAATTAAAAGTGGTTGGTAAAATTCCGTTCTGATTAGCAATTCTATCAGGAGGAATATCCGATTCCTTAATAGACTTTACTATATATACGACACAGAAGCTCCTAGTAGTTCACTTACTGCACGAAGGGGAACAATTAATCTTTGTTTGCTATCAATATAAGGTTGCTTTGATAAGTGTAGAGAATATTGTACTCATTGATTTGCAATAGAACAGGGGAGTTTATTGTAGTAGACGCTGCAAAAGATTGATACGAAGGTCCAAATAATAGGGTACTCGCTAAAGTAACAGCTAAACTGAGCTGTAATAATTTCAATCAAGTTACCTCCAGATATTTTAAAAACAAACCCGCAAACTTATAGTAAGTATATGATAAAAAAATTCAGATCATTTGCTGGCAGTTGAAACTTTTATAGCTGCTCTAAGTGGAAGTGGAAAGCCATTTTTGCATACATCGGGTTCAAGTGTGGTTGGAGATGATGCCCGCGGTGAAACGGCGAGCGAACAAAATTTTGACGCACTTGAAAAAGCACCGTCTGCATCGTATTTCTTTGCCGAAAATGGGGAGGAATCTTATGTGGACATCGCCAAATCTGTCAGCGAGGCGTTAGGTCTTGGGGGCAAGACCATAAGCTGGCCCGCAGACGAAGCGATAGCAGAACTTGGAGACTGGGCGTGTTTTGCTATCGCCTCGAACAGCCGTGTGCGTGCCACCCATGCAAGAAATCTATTTGCTTGGGTCCGAAGGAAGAGTCGCCGCTTAGCTGGATAAAAAATAATTTGCAATAATAAACCACTGAAAAATGATTCCTCCATGATTACGCAAAAGAACAATAGCTAAATTTTAACACTGACTTCTCCATTTGAAAGATATTCCTCGTCACCATTTTCATATCTGACTTTCAGATGGCAATCGTTATCGATATCAATGGCTGTTGCCTTAAGCTGTTCATTATTCTTTATCACTGTTACGGGTTTTCCAAGTGAAATTAACCGTTTTCTATATTCGGAAAGAAACAATCTGTCCGTTAATTGCTCATAATATCCCATGAAATTGTTCAGTACTTCTGCTACCAGTCGGTTGCGGAGATCACCATAAGAATTGTTTTCAGAAATTACAGATGTTGCAATCTCGGTAAGGTCGTTAGGAAAGCCGTCGAACGGTAGCGCTACATTGATACCAATACCAAGAACGGCATAATCAAGCCAGCCGTTTTCCAGGGACACAGATGCTTCGGTAAGGATCCCGCACACCTTTTTACCTTCCATGAAGACATCATTCACCCATTTAATCTGCGTTTCTTTACCGGATACGCTCTCGATGGAAAGGGCGACTGCAACAGCGGCGCAAGTGGTCAGCAGAGCGGAATCTGTTGCTGACAGCTTGGGACGCAGCAGGATACTCATATAGATACCCGTTCCCGGTGGAGAAAAGAATTTTCGGCCCATTCTCCCGCGTCCAGCGGTCTGTTCTTCGGAAAGGATCACCTTACCCTCAGCTTCTCCATTTGAGGCAAGGCTTTTTACGGCTTCATTCGTTGAAGATAGTGTCTTAAAGACTTCTACACGTAACTTTTGCCCCTGGGTATCCAGATATTTTGAAATTGCACTTGCAGATAGGATATCTGTTTGAGGTGACATGGAATATCCTTTATTAGTTACAGCTTGTATGGAATATCCGTCTGTCTGTAAAGATTTTATGGCTTTCCAGACCGCGCTGCGCGTCACGGATAACTGAACGGCTATTTCCTCGCCGGAAAAATATTCACCCTTATTACTGTCGAGCAAGGCAAGAATATGTTCTTTTACTGTCATGAACTTAAACCTCCAAAAGTATAACTCTCCGACCAAAACCCATTGAATAGATTAACATCCAACGATTGCGACTGAATACTCTAATTCTATATAACAATTGGAAAAACTCAAGCTTGGTATTTCATTCTATTGTGAACTATAAATTAAATTTTGGTTTACAATCATGAATATCTCCATTATAATTCAGCTTACTGGACGTATCTACTAACCAGAATACAATCATTTATATCCAATGGAGGTCAATTTTTTGAAGACAAAAGAACTTATTTATGCTGCATTATTCGCAGCACTTATTGCGGTGCTGGGTATGATTCCACCCATCCCCCTTGGCTTCATCCCCGTTCCGATCACTGCCCAGACGCTTGGCGTCATGTTAGCTGGAAGTTTTCTGGGGAAACGGATGGGCGCGCTCAGTCTAGTCATTTTCATCATTCTGGTAGCCATTGGACTGCCTGTACTGACTGGTGGTCGCGGCGGAATCCCGGTACTCATTGGTCCTTCTGCAGGATACATATTTAGCTTCCCGATCGCGGCCGGTCTTATCGGCTGGTATTCTGAAAAAATCTGGCCGAAGGTCCGAACTTGGAAGCTGATAATGATCAACATAATCTTTGGTGTATTACTAGTGAGTCTGATTGGCGCCCCAATCATGGCATTGATAACCAATACATCGGTCTGGGCTGGTCTTGTCGGAGCATTGGCCTTTCTTCCGGGAGACATCATCAAAGCCGTTATTGCAGCCGTCATAACGATGCAGCTTAAACCAATCAGCCCTATTGAAGAAAAAGCACAGATGTGATATGAAAATTTGGATATGTTTTTTTCTTGAAACTCGGGTAAATGAAACCCGAGTTTTTTTATTGAAAAATAATATGGTTATAGATGTGAATTTGTTTATACTATAAAAATTAAAATGAAATTGAAATAGGGTGGATAACAATGGATAAGGGATTTAATTTAGCTAGCCAACTATTAACGCTGCTTGATACAGAACAAAGATGGTTTACCTTAGCCGAAGTGGAAAAAAGTTTAGGGATCTCAGATAAGACAATACGGAAGATGGTGGAGGAAATCAGTAAGCAACTACCCTCTAGTGTAACCATTGAAGTTTCTAGAGGTAAGGGAATCGTTCTTCTACGTGATGGGCAAAGTACGATAAGTGAAGTGATTTCTTCTATGTTCAGACAAACCATTTTTTATCGGCTGATGCATTTATTGTTTACGAATGCTGGTCGAATGTCTGTGGAGGAGCTTTCTGAAGCCATGTTTATGAGTACCTCGTCTTTGAAGAAGCTGATTGTGGAATTAAATAATAATGATTTAAAAGCGTATAAGTTACGCATTAGTTACTCTACACCTGTGATCAAAGGGAATGAAATGAATATTCGATATTTTTATTGGAATTTATATTGTGAAGCGTATGAGTTTTCAGGATGGCCCTTTGCGAATGTCGATTTTGTTTATATCAATCAGTTGATCACAAATATAGAGAATGAGAATAACATTGTATATTTTATAAATTCCAAAAGGAAATTGTCCTTTTTGTTGGCAATTGTAATAGAAAGAGCTGGGAAAGGAAATTGTGTAACCATCGACGAAAATGCATACCCCTGGGAAAAGGGGATGTTTTATAAACCAGTAAGAGCCATCGCAGAGCGCCTTGAAGAAAAGCTGTCCATCGAATTTCCAAAGAGTGAAATATTCTTTATGCAATCCATGGTTAGTCTCAGCCAATATCATTATTATGAAGGGTCAGAGATCACTCCGATGAAAGAAGTCGAATTACATAAGGATAAAGAAGAATATCAAATGGGGAATCTGCTTCTAATGTTGTTGGCAAAGGTATACCCGAACTTGGATGTGCATGAACGATTTATCTTGGAGATTTACGGGTTCTTTGACAAGCTATTAATCGAAAATGCCATTCCGGAATGGATGATGATTTCAAAAAGTCATTTAACAACATATGTCCAGCAGGAGTGCCACCAAATTTATCAAGAATTGCAAACCTGTATGCAAACGTGGAATAAAACTTACCCTTCCGTTCTATATAATCATTTTCATTTAACAAAGCTAACCTTAATTGTTCGTTCAAGTTTACGTTACAAGAGTAAGAGGGCTTTCTTAGTGATCGGGGAAGAATTTTCAATTCGTCATTACATAGCAGATTTAATAAAGAAGGAAATAGGGGATCAGTTGATCCTTAATACATCCATAATGAAGGGGCTAACCGACGAGATCATGCAGCAAAATAATATTGATCTTGTCATTAGTAATATCCCGGTTGCACTAAAGACCGTGCCTGTTGTTATTATTTCTAAGATCCCCTCTAAAAGAGATTTGGACAATATTCGTAAAGAATTGCTTTTATAATTTGACCAATTATTTTCCGTTACCTACGTAAGTTTTTGGTCTAGTTTGAAATGTAAAAAAACCTTATGCTCAATCTAGTTTCAAAACTGATTTTACTTGAGGGCAAGTGGAAAGCGATTTCGGTAAACCTCAGTTTACTATTAAAAGTTGGAGGAAGAACTATGAGCAGGCATTTAGGTGCAAATAAGGGAGAAATAGCAGAGCGCGTTTTGCTCCCAGGAGATCCTTTACGTGCAAAATTTGTAGCAGAACACTTTTTAGAGAGGGCTNNATACACTGGATTATACAAGGGTGTACCGGTGTCGGTTCAGGGGACAGGGATGGGAAATCCATCGATGAGTATCTATGCTACAGAATTGATCGTCGATTATGAAGTTAAAAAATTGATTCGCATTGGTACATGTGGGGCGATGCAGGAAGAAATCAATATCCGCGATATTATATTAGCCCAAGCAGTGTCTT
>DOJM01000533.1:17009-17220 GCA_003529225.1 Paenibacillus sp. | reverse complement strand
TTTGTTAATGAAAGCGTATCAACAAGCACAAGCTAAAAATGCAAAGGTGTTTGTTGGTAACATCTATAATTCCGATGAATTCTACCGTGAAAATTTAGATCGACTTCACAAGTTTATGGATTTTGGTGTATTAGCGGTAGAAATGGAAAGCACAGCCCTATACACTTTAGCCGCTAAATATGGTGTAAAAGCGTTATCGATTTTGACAGTC
>DOJM01000533.1:16356-16995 GCA_003529225.1 Paenibacillus sp. | reverse complement strand
AAATGGTAGAAATTGCTCTTAACACAGTCATTGATGGCTGATTTATTCATAAGAGCATGGTGTTAGAAAAGAGAGTGAGAAAGAAATGAAGGTAATACTGTCAGGATTGCAGTGGATGATTTTTATGATCGCTGGTGCAATTGCTGCACTATTGCTATCGCAGATTTATATAACTTAACGCCCCTTGAGACCTCTGGCCTCATTCAGAGCACCATAATTACTTTAGGGATAGCTGGATTTTTACAAGGCCTGATTGGGCATAAATTCCCTATCCATGAAGGTCCGGCAGGGTTATGGTGGAGCATTTTTACGATTTACGCAAGTTTAGTGGGGGGACTTTATTCTTCTAACAATGGCGCTTTACAAGCTTTAAATGGGGCGATGATCATTAGCGGTGTGTTATTTATTCTAATTTCAGCATTTAAGCTAATGGATAAAATCGCTCGTCTATTTACTCCCACCATCACTTTTATTTATTTACTTTTATTGATCTTTCAATTAAGTGGATCTTTTATGAAAGGGATGATGGGGATTACCATAGCCCACACCACGTTAGATGTTAAAGTATTCGTCCTTAGTGTGATTGTGGTTTGCATTACCTTTTGGTTAGGTAAAAGTCGCTTTGTAGTACTCAGCCAG
>DOJM01000533.1:16008-16346 GCA_003529225.1 Paenibacillus sp. | reverse complement strand
TTTTCTCATGCGGATACTATATTTAAGTTACCTAAAATATTCCCATTTGGCAGACCTCAATTCGATGCCGGTACAATCACGACTGCATTTTTATTAACGCTTTTATTAATAACCAATGCAGTTGCCTCCATCCGTTTGATGGAGACTGTTATGAAACAAAAGCAAGTGGATCATCGTCGTTATTTGCGCGCTGGGTTTACTTCTGGAATTACGCATCTTATAAGTGGCGGTTTAGGAGCGGTCGGTTCTGTCCCTATCTCAGGAGCGGCGGGATATGTTGAACAAACAGGGATGAAGGAGCGCAGATCATTTTTAATTGGATGTTGTTTTGTGATCTC
>DOJM01000533.1:11323-15950 GCA_003529225.1 Paenibacillus sp. | reverse complement strand
CATAGGCTATTCCGTTACCTTCGTCATTTTTGTGAAGATGGTCGGACTAGCGCTAAAGGAATTGAAGAAGGTCATTCATGAAGAACGAACATTGATCGTTAGTGGAATTTCACTTTTAGTGGGTGTGGGATTAATGTTTATCCCTTCATCAGCTACGGCCCATTTATCTCCGATCGTGATAGCCATTTTAAATAATGGATTAATATGCGGAAGTCTGTTGGCGATTATTTTGGAACAAGGGTTAATGTGGAAAGATGCATTTCGATATGAGGATTCCAAGAAAATTAACCGATAATTTGGAGGGCTAAAAATGCATTATCTAATTTCTATTGCTGGTTTGGTTATTGTTCTTTTACTGGCATGGCTAGGAAGTAACAATAAGAAAAAGATTAAATATCGACCAATCATTGTAATGATTGCTATTCAGATCGGTTTGGGATTAATTATACTAAAAACAAGTATAGGTGAATTCTTAATTAAAGGGTTTGCTGATAGTTTTGCAAAATTACTTGGATACGCCAATGAAGGGACTGACTTTGTTTTTGGTGGGATTGCAAATGAAGGGGCCCATACATTTTTCCTTTATGTTTTGATGCCAATTGTTTTTATGTCGGCATTAATTGGGATATTGCAGCATTACAAAATTCTCCCGTTCATTATCAAGTATATTGGTTTGGTACTAAGTAAAATAAATGGTATGGGCAAATTGGAGTCTTATAATGCAGTTGCAGCCGCAATTGTAGGACAAAATGAAGTGTTTATTTCAGTGAAAAACCAGCTTGGATTATTACCAAAACATCGCTTGTATACATTATGTGCGTCTGCAATGTCGACGGTATCCATGTCAATTGTTGGTTCATATATGACGATGCTAGAACCTCGGTATGTAGTAGCTGCATTGATATTAAACCTATTTGGCGGATTTATCATTTCATCCATCATTAATCCGTATGAAGTTACACCTGAAGAAGATATTGTTGAAGTTCAGGTAGAAGAAAAACAAACGTTTTTTGAAATGCTAGGCGAATATATTATGGATGGCTTTAAAGTAGCCATAGTAGTTGGTGTAATGTTGGTTGGTTTCGTTGGGATTATTGCATTAATTAACGGGGTCTTCAGCGGAGTATTCGGTATCTCGTTTCAAGGAATTTTAGGGTATGTCTTTGCACCCATTGCCTTTCTTATCGGTGTCCCATGGCATGAAGCTGTTGATGCAGGCAGTATCATGGCGACAAAGCTTGTTGCGAATGAATTCGTTGCTATGCTTGACTTTGTTAAGATCCAAGATGGTTTAAGTGGGCGTACTACAGCCATTGTCTCGGTTTTTCTAATCTCATTTGCTAACTTTGGGTCCATTGGTACCATTGTGGGTGCAGTGAAAGGCTTAAATGAAAAACAAGGGAATATTGTGGCTCGATTTGGATTAAAACTGTTATTTGGCGCCACACTTGTAAGCGTTTTATCTGCTCTGATCATCGGTATCATTTTTTAATTGAACTAAGCGGATTATCGTCATCGTTATGAATTCTGCACAAGACATCTTTGTATATAAAAAGCCGCTTTCTTAGCGGCTTTTTTTGTTGTGATTATAGAGCAATTAACCGCCAGTTTTTACTCTTTTTCCGAGTCAGATAGCAAAAGTATTGACAACCTGTATATACAGGTTTAAACTGTGTGAAGTGTTTGAACTTGTATATACAGGTTTAATATTTGACATAAAGTAACTCTTTAGGAGGTGTTCAACTTGAGTCAGTCCCAGTATTCGGAATGGTGGCGACGGTCCACGGTGTATCAGGTATACCCGAAGAGCTTTAAGGACACTACAGGTAACGGAACAGGAGATATTAAAGGACTTATTGAAAAGTTAGATTATTTGCAGAAGCTTGGAATTGATATTGTCTGGTTACAGCCGGTCTATGTCTCGCCACAACATGATAACGGTTACGATGTTGCGGATTATGAAAATATCAACCCGGATTTTGGTACGATGGAAGATTTCGACGAACTAGTAAAGGAACTACACAGACGTGAAATGAAGCTAATGATTGATATCGTGGTTAACCATACTTCAACAGAACATCAGTGGTTTAAACAGTCCATTTCAAGCAGGAATAATCCATATCGTGATTACTACATCTGGAAGGACCCAGCTCCGGACGGTGGCTTACCTAACAATTGGCAGTCGAAGTTCGGGGGTCCAGCTTGGCAGTTCGACAAAGGTTCGGGACAATATTATCTTACTCTCTACGATAAAACCCAGGCGGATCTGAATTGGGAGAACGCGAAGGTACGTAGAGCAGTGAATGATATGATGCTATTCTGGGCTAAAAAGGGTGTCGACGGCTTCCGCATGGATGTAATTAATTTAATCTCCAAGGATCAACGCTTCCCTAACGATGATGGGAGTGTTCCACCGGGGGATGGACGCAAGTTCTATACTGACGGTCCACGGGTTCATGAATACATCAAAGCGATGTACGAAGAGGTATTTGGTCCATATGAGATGGTGACGGTCGGAGAGATGTCCTCAACTACATTGGAGCATTGCATCCGATACTCGAGTCCTAAAGAGCGGGAATTTTCCATGACTTTCAATTTTCATCATTTAAAAGTCGATTATCCGAATGGACAGAAGTGGGAGCTAATGCCCTATGATTTTGAGGCGATGAAAAGCTTGTTCACAGAGTGGCAGACCGGAATGCAGAAAGGTCGGGGCTGGAACGCATTATTTTTTAACAATCACGATCAACCGCGTGCCCTCTCCAGATTCACTGATGATAAGGTCTACCGTGTAGAGAGTGCCAAGCTGCTTGCAACAACTCTGCATGGCCTTCAGGGAACACCTTATGTGTATCAGGGGGAAGAAATCGGGATGCCAAATCCGGTATGGAAGAGCATCGATGAGTTCCGTGACATTGAGTCACTGAATATGTACCGTATTTTGTGTGAACAGGGGAAAAGCCCTAAGACTGCCCTGAGTATTCTTCAGGAACGTTCACGGGACAATTCCCGTACGCCGATGCAGTGGGATGACAGCCGAAATGCCGGATTCACCACAGGTACTCCATGGCTGAAAGTTGATGAGCGGTATTCGGACATCAATGTGCAGAAGGAGCTAGCCAATCCCGATTCCATCTTCCATCATTACCGCAAGCTGATTGCGCTACGCAAGGATTATGGGATATTCATTGAAGGTGTATTCAAGAGACTCGATGATGGTCATCCTGAAGTGTTCGCTTACGCCAGAACAGGTGATGGAGAGGCGCTTGTAGTGGTCTCGAACTTCAGCAGTAAAGAGATTACCTTCCGCTTTGAAGATAGTCACTGGGCAGAGTTATCATCAAGTGGTAAAGACGAGCTTCTGATTGGGAATACAACAGAAAAACCTGCATTAACACAAGAGCTTCAGCTTAGTCCTTATGCTTCCTACATGTGGTTAATCCGCTAACGAGGTGTACTTGAGAAGGAGCACAAATCAACTATGTAAGGAGTGAAAATATGGCTATAGACCGCAAAAATGTTGAGGATATTGTACGGGCAGTTGGGGGCAAGGAGAATATAGAGGTTGCGACACATTGTGTAACCCGGCTGAGATTCTCGCTGTATGATGAGAGCAAGGTGGATTCGGAAGCCTTGGACCGCAACGAACTAGTAAAGGGACAATTTTCTAGCCAGGGGCAGTTTCAGATCGTTATCGGACCGGGAACTGTAGATAAAGTATACGATGAAATGATTCAGATCACAGGCGGTTCTCGTTCTTCCAAAGATGAAGTGAAATCCGCTGCTGCCCGAAAACAGAATCCGCTGCAGCGTGCGATCAAGACGCTGGCTGATATATTTATTCCTATTCTTCCGGCTATCGTAACCGCAGGTTTGCTGCTTGGGATCAATAATATTTTGACCGGGCCTGGTATCTTCTTTGATAATCAGTCGCTGGTGGATGTCTATCCCGCATGGAAAGACATTGCTGCGATTATTAATACGATTGCCAGCACAGCTTTTACCTTTTTACCAGCACTTATCGGTTGGGCAGCTGTTACACGTTTCGGCGGCAGTCCTCTGCTCGGGATCGTTTTGGGTCTCATTCTCGTGCACCCAGATCTATTAAGTGCCTATAACTATGCAAGTGCTTCCACTGAGGGAACGGTTCCAACTTGGAATTTGTTCGGCTGGCATTTGGAGAAGATCGGTTATCAGGGACAAGTATTGCCAGTACTGGTTTCGGCNNCAAGGCTGGAGAAGTTCCTCAACCGCCGGGTGCATGATTCCATAAAACTGCTGGTTGTTGCGCCAGTGACTCTGCTGATTACAGGTTTTCTGGCCTTCACCATTATCGGGCCGGTTACGTTTGGTATTGCTAATGCCATCACCTCCGGCCTAATCTTTGTATTTGATCATTTTGCGATCCTTGGTGGCTTGATCTACGGCGGATTCTATTCGCTTCTGGTCATCACTGGTATGCATCATACCTTCTTGGCGGTTGATGTGCAGCTCATCGGCAGTGAGGGCGGTACCTTCCTCTGGCCGATGTTAGCGCTATCCAATATTGCACAAGGTGCCGCTGCACTGGCAATGATGTTCGTAGTCAGAGAACAGAAGGCAAAAGGCTTGGCGGTCACGTCTTCCG
>DOJM01000533.1:8261-11214 GCA_003529225.1 Paenibacillus sp. | reverse complement strand
CTGCATTCCTCGGCGTGACGGAGCCGGCGATCTTCGGAGTGAATATCCGCTATCGTTATCCTTTCATCTTCGGGATGATCGGCTCAGGGATTGCCGGTATGCTTCTTACCGTTAATCAGGTTCGCGCTTCTTCCATTGGCGTTGGGGGGATTCCAGGCTTCCTTTCGATATTCCCGAACCAATGGACNNTTGTCGCCACTGTACTCTACGGCCGTTCTGTGATGGAGCGTTCCGAAAAGAACTCGGCTACAAAGGCTACTAGTACTGTGAGCGAGACAGGCAATTTGAACAGCCACCCTACAGTTCAAGAGTCACAGGACTCCGTGAATATTCTGGAGCTCATCTCTCCGCTCAGTGGAACTGCAGTATCCCTGGAACAAGTGCCCGATCCTGCCTTTGCCGAGAAGCAAATGGGTGAGGGAATTGCAATCGAACCTTCTGAGGGGAAAGTATATGCACCCTTTGATGCCACAGTAGCACATGTGATCAAGAGCAAACATGCGCTTATACTGGAGCATGCCAGCGGTGTACAGATTCTCATCCACGTTGGAATTAACACGGTGTCGCTTAAAGGCAGTGGTTTTACCACCCATAAAAATATTGGCGACAAGGTTCAGGCAGGTGAGCTTCTGCTGGAATTTGATATGGAAGCTATCCGCGCAGCAGGCTACCCGCTGATTACTCCAATCATCATTCCTGCAGGTCAGGATATGGTGGAGAAGATTGAGGAGAAGACTGGACCAGCTGCAGCTAGACAATCTAGCATCTTGACTATTCATCTCAAAGGTTAATACAGGCTATATTGGCAAAGACTTTATATTACAGAAAGACAGCCCTTGGGGGCTGTTTTTCTGTGAATATGAGAATTTATATGTTCCACGCTATAAATTTCCCTCCAATTGAATACGATGCTTCCAAAGGCATGACGTGATACAATAAAGGGCGGTGATCAAAATTGAGAGAAAATAAATATTTGCAAATTTATAATGAGTATAGCAACCAAATTCTTTCTGGACAACTGGTACCGGGAACCAAGCTGCCCTCTGAAAGTGAACTTGCTGAAGCTTACAGCACTTCACGAGAGACCGTTCGCAAAGCGCTGAACCTGCTGTTCCGTGAAGGATACATTCACAAAATTAAGGGCAGAGGCTCCTTTGTGCTTGATATGACGAGAATGGATTTCCCCGTTACCGGTCTGATTTCATTTAAAGAGATGGCCGATACACTGGGCACTGCTTCACGGACACTGGTAGAGCGGACGATAAATGAGCCGGCAGGCTCCACGCTCGCCAGACATCTGCAGATTCCGCCTGAAACCCTGGTTTGGAAAGTTATTCGTGCCAGAGAGATTGAAGGCGATCGGATCATTTTGGATAAGGATTATTTCCGGGCGGACATTGTTCCATTCCTAAGCGAGGAAATCGCGGAAGGCTCACTCTATGAATATCTGGAGCAGGAGTTGGGGCTTAAAATCAGTTATGCGAAGAAGCTGATATCCGTTGAGCCTTCTACCGAGGAGGATCATAGACTGCTTGATTTGAAGAGTTACACTCATATTGTAGTAGTACGAAACTATGTTTATTTGGAGAACACGGTGCTTTTCCAATATACCGAGTCCAGGCATCGACTGGATAAATTTCAGTTCGTGGATTTTGCTCAAAGGGTGAAACGTTAAGCTTAAAGAGGGGTGTCCCAGTTTGGGATACGCCTTTTTTTCCAAAAAGGCACTATATTACCGATACAAGAAGGCTTGAGAAGTTCATTCTTACGTTCGCAAATAACGATATATTAAGAAAAAGGCTGCCCTCAGAGGCAGCTTTTTTATATGGCGTTCTAAACAACAAGCTACCCCTGGCGATTCCTCATTACTCATAAAGCATCTCTCATATTTTTATATGATAATTATAGTTATCGCTTCTGTGAAAAATAAGAGGAAGAGAAATTTATTCCAGTCTTTCTCTTAATGAGGTAGAGGGGTAGAGACAATAAAACGCGTAAATCGTAATGACATAGATATGGAAAGTTGATTTCAATTTTTCTTACGGTTGAAGGNNAAAAACATAAATCGTCTTCTGGGTGCCAATAAACAGCCTTGTAATGAACATTTTCCTAGTTCAGTTTTGAAATTCTTCTGGAACTGAGGAGAATACGAAAATCCACTCTTGACATTATAGGGTAGGGGGGTATAGTATAGTATTACTGCGTTGGTATTAAAAATTTTAATTATTGGTTACAAAAGGAGGAGGAAGAAAGTTATGAAAAATCAAGCACAGACTTTACCGCAAGCCGATCCCAAACGCTGGATGGCGCTGGCCTTACTATGTCTTGCCAATTTTATGGTGATCATGGACACATCCATTATCGGTGTTGCACTGCCAGCCATCAAAGAAGCGCTCGGCTATACGCAGGCAAGTTTACAGTGGGTGTTTAACGCGTATGTCATTTTCTTTGGCGGATTATTGTTACTTGGTGGTCGATTGTCCGATCTANNGCATATTCATGTGGGGATTTTCCATTCTAACGTTAGCTTCCTTGCTGGCAGGACTCGCTTGGAACGAGGAAGCGCTTAATGTTGGTCGCGCCCTACAAGGATTTGGTTCCGCGTTAATAGCCCCATCCGCGTTAACGATTGTTATGATGCTCTTCGGTGGCAACCCCAAAGAACTAGGGAAAGCATTAGGCTTCTGGGGCGCATCAGCTGCTGCTGGCGGTTCAGCCGGCGTGTTTCTTGGCGGGGTCATTACCGAGTGGCTCAGCTGGCAATGGACCTTCCTCATCAATGTACCCGTTGGCATTATTGCATTACTCCTGTCGCCTGGACTTTTAGCCAAGGGAATGCGAAGAAAAGGCAGCATTGACGTCATTGGCTCCATCTTCGTCACAGCGGCTTTGGTGTTGGTGGTATATGGCATTGTTACTGCAGAACACAATGGATGGGGAGCGCCATCCACTG
>DOJM01000533.1:4913-8164 GCA_003529225.1 Paenibacillus sp. | reverse complement strand
ATCTTCATGATTTTGATTACCGGTAAATTAATCGGAAAATTTGGATTAAAAGCAAACTTGGTCATTGGATTGATTGCACTCGGCAGTTCGATGCTTCTGTTCGCTAACAATACACCGGTTGATGGGAACTTTATCGCCAACGTACTTCCAGCTTCCTTGCTTGGTGCACTTGGCATGTCACTTGCCTATATTCCGGCTACGATGTCCGCCATGTCAGGGGCTAAACCCGAAGAAGCAGGGCTTGCATCGGGATTAGCCAATACGAGCTACCAGATTGGGTCAGCTATCAGTTTGGCCATCATGGTTGCGATTGCGGGCTCAACAACTGCTTCCCAAACCGGTGTTGACCCGGTCTCCGTGCTAAACGAAGGCTTTCAACAAGCATTTATGTGGTCCGGTATCGTCGCTTTTGCAGGTGCTTTGCTAGCTTTTCTGTTTATCCGTTCACCTAAGCAGGGTGAAGCAAGTGATAAGGTAGCTATGTAACCAATGAATCGAGCTCCAGTAGCCTAATCAACGGAGTTGACAGGACTCCATCGAATTAACAAACTTATATTTTATAGCACAAGAGCCATCATTCCGATCAAGCCAATAGCGATCTGCTCAACCGATTGAATCGAATCGAAGGACAGGTCTGTGGCATTAAAGGCATGATTGAGAAAGATATTTACTGTGACGATATGTTGAATCAGATCTCTTCGGTGCAAGCATCATTGAATGATGTCGGGAAGCTAGTACTTGAATATCATATGCAAAGTTGTGTCATCGAACGGATTCAAGTAGGGGATACGGAAGTATTAACGGAATTCATGAAGACGATCAATAAACTGATGAAATAAAGGTCGGACCGCTTTCAGTAATGATACGGCTTTTATGCCATCATTATTATAGGGTAAGGGGAGGCTTTGCGGCTGCAGCGTGTCAAGATGCGTTCTGCATCTTCGAATTTATATTGAAACGGAGTTGCTATAACCATGAAGAAGAAGATACTCCTCGTCGCTGCTGCGGTGGTCGCTTTTAGCGTATTGGCTGCATGCGGCAAAGCGGAGGACAAGAAGCCAGCAAACGGAAATAACCATGCCGGGCATGCAGCAAGCAACGGGCAAGAGAACGCCGAGAAACATACAGGAAATGAGAAAGAGGAGGCGGGAGACATGGAGCACGGAGGCAGCCACGGCGATCATAGCGCAGCTGCGAAGCCTGCAATGGAGGATCTTAACGTATCGTTTANNACAGGCGCCGCAAAAGCAAACGAAGAAACGGAATTGACTATTCAAATTACGGATAAGGACGGGAAAACGGTCAATAAGTATGATATCAATCACGAGAAATTGCTTCATCTCATCATCGTCAATCACGATTTGTCATTCTTTAACCACATTCATCCCGAGTTTAAGGGAGACGGCACATTTACAGTGAACACTTCGTTCCCGGCTGGAGGTGAGTACAAGGTGTTTGCGGACTTTATTCCTACTGGCGGTGCCAATTCCACGCTTAGCGAGTGGGTGAAGGTGGAAGGCAAGGAAAGCAAACATGCCGCAATTACGCCCGAAGGGAAACTGGTGAAAGAAGTGGA
Organism: Paenibacillus sp.; assembly: GCA_003529225.1. Classification (GTDB taxonomy): domain Bacteria; phylum Bacillota; class Bacilli; order Paenibacillales; family Paenibacillaceae; genus Paenibacillus_AQ; species Paenibacillus_AQ pseudetheri. Next base: position 6,588 of record DOJM01000533.1, on the reverse strand, counting down.
TGGCAAGGAAATTGAACTGGCCTTGAGTGATACGAAACCAAACAAAGAAGTGACATTGACCTTCAACATTCGCGATGCGAAGACAAAGAAGGGGATTGATAACCTGCAGCCTTATTTAGGAGCGGTCGGCCATGTTGTGATTCTATCGAAAGATGCGAATCAATATCTTCATGTTCATCCAATCGATGAGAAAGCTACGGGACCGGATGCGAAATTCGCGACTTCTTTTCCGCAAAGCGGGACGTATAAATTATGGGGACAATTTCAGCATAACGGGGAAGTGTTCACCGTACCATTCGTCGTTGATGTGAGGCGACGCGAATGATCATGGGATAAAAGACGATATTGGCGGTCTCATCTGCTATTCAAGTCGGGGGAAGTCGCTTACGTCGAATCGGCTTACCAAGATAGGTATGATTTGTTCCTGTCGTATCCACGCGATCGATTTATACAAGGAGCAGGCGAAAGGGAAAGAAAAGTTTAGCATGTTGTGGACCGAATTAAATCGAGTAGTTAAAACAAATTAACGCGTAAAGGAGCGAACATTTATGCTGAAAATCGATTCGAAAACACCTATCAAAATTTACACGATTCCAACTTGCAGCGATTGCCGATTTGCCAAGCGCTACTTTAATGAGCATCAAATTCCCTACATCGAATTCAACTGCGAAGAAGATGTGAATTATGCGAAGGAAGTGTTGGAGCTGACAGGTAAGCAGATCGTACCGACCATTGTCATTCAAGACAAGGTGTTCGTTGGTTTCTCTGAAAACTTGAACGAGATAAGCAATCTTTTGCAAACTTGACTGCTAAAATGATGGAAGTATGGTAGACAATGGAGAATAGCGATGGTGCCCTTCCTATATAAGGAAGGGCTTTTTTGAATAGAGCGATTATAAAATTGTCATCGATCTCCAACTTCTAGAGTTATTTATGTGGTAAAATTAGGATAATCGGATCTTGGGAGGCGTGTAAATTGAGTCTCGATCTTGTGATGATCATTTTTCTACTGTTCTTAAATATTCCAGTATATAAAGTATTGTTTCGCGTGTTCTTTGTGGATAATGATGATTATAACGAAACGATTAGACATACTTTTACACCTAACATCGTTTCATTATTCCGAGGAGAGTATTGGAAGGATAGAATGAATACGGCAAGACTTCAGTTTTTTATTATTCTTTGCGTTGGGATCATTGTTTTAGAATACCTTGTTTTGAATAAAGTATTTGAAATTCTTGCATAAGCACCGCTCTATTATGGAAAACTTCTTTAGTGCGAATAAACTGCATGATTCCATTTTGGGAGGATAACATTATGACAAATCAGGATCCGCAGGAGCTTCTTAAGAGTAAACACAAGCTAGATGAGCAGAAAAGGCAGTTCACAAATTTTGCCCGAAGTGCTTCCGGTCATGGTGAAGTAGAAGCAGGCCAGGAATTCAGTAATGACCGAGTGCCTGANNATGAAAAAACTATAAAATAAGCCGATCCTTTTCTGGATCGGCTTATTTTATAATTATTACGTTGTAAGGTGTTGTTTCAATAGGTATCGGATGCTAGAGTTTTCTTGCTTTAATTACAGAAGTTACAGGAAGCATCTTTGCTTTTTTTGAAAAATCTCTTTTATCGTCCCGCGACTGCATAAGTTATCATCGGATTGCTCAATCATTTGC
>DOJM01000533.1:369-4775 GCA_003529225.1 Paenibacillus sp. | reverse complement strand
GAATACCAAGATTCATCGAAATAACAATTTTAAAAAACTAGCATATCATTTTCTGTATAAACACATTTGTGTATAGGGTGAGACCATCTGTAAATAAATGATCCATCTTTTTTTGTTTTCTACCATGGGTGAACAGATCAATTTTGCTGATAACCGTGCGCTGTAAAAAGTTGCCTTGTTCTTTCGATTTGGTCCTATAGGAGGCATAAGCACAAACCTTTCCTGGATAAAAGGGCAGTCCAGCCATAATTAAATTCTAGCTATAGTATAGTCCAATCCCAACTACAGTTCTTACATACGTTAAAGAGAGACTGGTAGTTTTTTAAATCTTTAATTATGGGAATTAAGGGAGGATTCGTTAGAATGGCAATTTTATCATCAGGACCTATTGATAATAGTGCTGTGAGCGGTGTCAGGCCTACTGAGCAGGTGACGGTCAAGATCGATAACCGGGATGCGCTGAATCAGTCCGCTATTCTGATCCAAGGGTACAATTTAACCCTCACAAGGACTTTGTATGTAAGCGAGCTTGATACGGCTTCTCCAGACGAGGTGATCACAAGAAATTACTTTGCCAATCTGGATGCCTTTGAGTTTGTCTTTACAACGGAAGGTCTCGCTGAATTGCAAACGGAAATCTCCGTGTGGGGTAAAAACTCAGCCGGGGAGCTGGTTACCGCCCACCGTCTTGTCTCATCCGAGCTGCTGGGAGCTGAAAATAGGGGAGCCACAGGCTCCGTTAACCGCATTTATGTTTCCAATTTCAATAGCAATGATGTTTCTGTGATCAACGGAGTAACAGGTGCGGTGATAGTAGTCATCCCTGTAGGCGTGAATCCTGCGGGAGTAGCCATAAACCCGTTAACCAATCGTATTTATGTTGCTAATTTGAACAGCGACAACGTATCCGTTATCGACGGAGCGACCAATACGGTGCTGGCGACCGTTCCTGCCGGGGATGGAGCAGGTGCAGTCGCGGTCAATACCTCTACCAATGCTATCTATGTTGCCAACTTTAATGATAATACTGTTACTGTCATTGACGGATTAACCAACACTGTCGTGACTACCATTATTCCCGCCGGCGGTTCTCCTTTTCCAACGGGGATCGGCGTGAATTCCTTAACCAATACTATTTATGTAGCTGATTTCAACTCGGATATTGTTACCGTCATTGACGGGGCTACGAATATGGTTATTACACAGATTCCCGTTCAGGTTAACCCGTTCCGGGTCGGTGTTGATCCCTTAACGAACCGGATTTATGTCTCGAACTTCACCAGTAACACCGTTTCAGTCATTGATGGAGCCACCAATACCGTGATAACTAACTTGCCTGTAGGAACGACTCCAGCTGAATTGGGAGTGAACATATCAAGCAATGCCATCTATGTGCCAAACCGGGATGACGACAATGTGTCGGTGATTGGCGGATTAACGAATACGGTGATTACTACCATTCCGGTCGGGAATAACCCAAATGGTGCAGGAGTTAATCCATTGACCAACCGCATCTATATCACCAATCAGGATGATAACACGGTATCGGTCATTGATGGGGTTACCCAGGTTGTGATTAGTGTTATTCCTGTAGGTGCACGTCCGTTCTCAATCGGTGTCAATCCGTAGGAGGCAAGGACAAAGAATTTAGTACACTCTAAATTCTGTTCTTCATCTTACCGCAGGGGGTGAATTATACGATGGAAATAACATCGGCAGAAGAAATCATGATTCTGTTGTCGAGCATGGACAAAGAGCATTCTGTAGCACGTATCTACGTTCCGGGCATAGGTGAATTCACGATTGTACTGCAGAAGAAAGAAGGCAACAGCGGGGCAGCAGCAGAAGAACGCGTACCGGCAGCAGGGTTAACAAGGAACCCTTATCTTTAGAGATTGCCAGTAAATCAGCTTTCTTCCGGTAAGGAAGAGGCTGATTTTGGGGTTTGTATCTGAGGGTCGTGATTGCTGATTATACACCTTATTCCTGGGACATTGGGGTATGGTATACTTCAAGATCTCGATAGTGANNGAAGTTTCCTTTGTATGTAATAGTGCGATGGTGACAGAGGGGTTGTTCTTACTAACTATGTGTATAGAGGGACATAGGCTGTGAGCTTGTAGATTTTCAAGGTATTGGGAATGGACTAGTGTATTCGATAATCTGAAAAAATGAGATACTTCCCATAAATCTCATAGGCGGCTGGTTCTTTCATCCGTCGCACCGCTGGTTTTAAGATCGAGGGACAAGAACATAGTCCCTTTAAAAGTCGCTATAACAGCAGCTTATTTTGCCTAACCGTATATACACAGTTTCTTCCTCCCGCTAAAATGTACTCCCCCCGTTCAATATGAACATTATTTCCTAGAACAGTTTTAAATAGATGTAACTCATTCTTGCATAACCCGGTACATACAGCNNAAGACTGCCATCATCCTGCTCCTTAACCTCGGCCATATAACCTTCATTTGTTCGAATCTCGGCCAGTTTCTCCAGCTTCACTCTAACGTCTGCTGTATCACCAAGATGCTGAAGATATTGTTCTTGCATATTCTTATTTCGAACAGCCAGCAGCTTGTCCAGCCCCTCATTTCCGAAAGCTTCTTTCATGGAATTGATCAAACTGATGGATAAATCCGAATATCCGCTTGGAAAAAATCGATCGGCCGCAGGTGTTAAGATCCATAGCTTGGTGGGTCGCCCCATGGGACGGGACTCTTCTTTATTAGTAACCAGCCCTTCTTCTTTCAGATCATTCAAATGTTGACGAATAGCCATTCCAGATAGCGAAAACTGGGAGGAGAGTGCCATAACATCCATTCCCCCTTGCTGCTTTAATAGATCAATGATCGCTCTTCGGGTCTTGGTTGAGACATCCTTTTTGGTATGATTTCGGCTCAAGGTGCACCTCCTTTTGAAGCAACTAAATCTACATCACAGACTACATTTTAAACAAAAATGTTGACAAAGTCAAAGCTGAACTGTAGCTTAGACATTATAAACAAAAATGTTTACTAAGTGTCCGGATACGATGTATACATACCAATTTTCTTGGAAGTCACATTTCATGCCGTCTAATCATCAAAGCATTTTCAGCCCACATTATATTGTACTATCCAGCTGTAGATTTGAACGGCCTTAGCATGTTTGGCTGGATATTAAGTACGTATCTGCTTGCGGAGATTATCGGGACTCTGGTCGTCGGTCGAATCATAGATAGAAGAGGACCTGCAGTACCGTACACTATCGCACTTCTTTTGATTATCATTGGGCTGATCGCAGCCGCAACATCAGGCAATACGTATACCAAGATAGGAACGGGTATCCAATCTTTAGGTTTGAAAAACAAATAACCGAAGGAGGAGTTCACAATGATCATCGAGGTCAGTGATAAGGCATCAGAAAAAATCGCCGAAATCTTATTAAGTGCGAATATCCGAAATCCATTCCTTAGAGTGGGTGTTGATGAAGGGGGATGCAGTGGATTATCCTACACCCTAGTCGTAGATGAACAGCAGGCAGAAGAGGACATTGTATTAAATAAAAAGGATTTTAGTATATTGGTTCACCCGAATAGTATCCCATATATTGACGGTCTTGAAATTGACTATGAAGAGAGTGGAATGGTAGGCGGATTCACTATGAATAACCCTAATGCAAAAGCTTCATGTGGATGCGGAGCCAGTTTCAGAATGGCCAATTATCGTGGCGAAATAAAAAAATGTGATTAAACAGCAGAAAGGAGAGAAGAGGAATGATATCATTTGCAGTATCCGAAAAAGCATTGGATTCATTTAAGAATGAATGGGGTTTGGAAGAGGGCCAATATGTAAGAATTTATGCAAAATATGCCGGTGGAGGCTCAGATGCCTTCACTGTTGGAATTAATGCAAGTGCTACACCGATCGATCCCGTATGGGTTCAATCCATTGGCGGATTTCATTTCTTTGTTGAAAACACTGATGTTTGGATTTTACAGGATGAACTTCTTCAAATTGCTTGTAATGAAGACGGCATATTTTCAACCAAAATCTCCTGAGCATCTTCTTGAGTGCAATGTACAGTAGAATATCTACTACACTTCTAGCAATTTCGCACGCTTTTGTCTATACTATTTTAAATAAATATCAGAATGGGATCTGATTTAACAGAAGCAGGTGCAGAACATTGATAAATTTGGACAAATTAGCAAAGGCATTTACTAAAGGTGTCTATGATATAGAAGATAGAAGCAGATTAGTCATCCAGCCCAAAAGTTTATTAAGTGAATTTACCACCGTTAAGCATGGATTTCTGTTTATCATTCGCGGGGGAGCCAGAATACGTGTGAATGGAACGGTATATGAATTACGGCCAGGGTCAGTTTTTCATGCGGCTCCAGGCATGCAAATGGATTCGCAGGTTAT
>DOJM01000533.1:0-284 GCA_003529225.1 Paenibacillus sp. | reverse complement strand
AACATGCTTCATCAGAATACCCATCCATCCGGAGAAATTGGAAAGCTGCGTATCAAAGAGCTGTTCTTAAGCCTAATGCATCAGGTTCTGATTGCTTGCAGTTACAGAGAGAACGACAGTTCACCGAATCAAAGGATGGTAGACGAAGCCCTTGCATACATTAAACTCCATTATATGAATTCACTTACACTCGGTGAGTTAGCGGAACGGCATGCAATGAGTACGACCCGCTTCTCTTACTTCTTTCACAAATATACGGGGCTGCGTCCAATCGACTATGTCGT
>DOJM01000362.1:21118-21488 GCA_003529225.1 Paenibacillus sp. | reverse complement strand
TTATTAAAGCTGCTAATATCACACTGGAGCTTGTTCAAGAGCTGACGCTTCACCCTAGAATCAGACGCGTAGAAGCAAAGGATGAAGTAGTCGAGCTGTATCTGCCTTCTTCACAAGGGGAGCTACAGGATACTCTTTTTATTTTTGCCAAGCATAAGGGGATTATCGGCTCGCTAAATATTGAAGAACCTGATCTGGAGACGTTGTTTCTAAACTTGACCGGACGGACCTTACGAGATTAAGAGGGGGGATTATTCTAATGAATACTTGGACGATTATGATCTATGAGCTGCGAAGATTATTTAGCTCACGTTCTATGATATTAAATATGTTTTTATTGCCCCTGTTATTGATCTTTCTCTTAGGTGCT
>DOJM01000362.1:17917-21104 GCA_003529225.1 Paenibacillus sp. | reverse complement strand
GGTGTCGTTGGTGACAAAGGCTCCACTACTATTGATGTTGTGCGAGTGGCTGTTGTTAATCTTTCTGGCGAGGGCTATGAGAGCTCGGCGATGATGGATAGCTTTTTGAAGTCAACAGAGCTTAAGGATATCATTACTCCGGTTATGGTGGATAGTCGAGAGGTGGCAGAAAGCGGTCTGCGAACAGGAAAATATGGTTATGCGGTTGTTGTTCCTCCAGGCTTTGATAGTAAAGTACAGAGCGGTGAAGCCGCGCAGCTGGAATTTATACTGGGCCAAAAAAGTACAGATAACAGGGTGGCAGGGACGGTCTTCGATAATTTTCTGAGGAATCTTAATTATAAACAGTCTGTGGCGATGACACTGGGTCCAGAAGCTTTGAACGTTNNAGTAATGAGCCTTCCGTAAAGCTTGGAGAACTGAGCGAGGGCGGGTATACCTATACATCTTCCCAGTTTTATGCGGTGTCTATGATGCTGATGTTTTTGCTATATAGCGGCTTGACGGTATGTACTTCTCTTTTTAATGAAAAAGAAAATCATACCCTTTTCCGGATCAACGCAATGCCCGTTAAAGGATCTGAGCTATTCATTGGTAAAATGCTTGGCGTAGGTGTTGTAAGTATAGTGCAGTGTGCAGCGATTATTATTTTAACGAATGTACTCTTCGGCGTAAATTGGGGAAATCGGACGGGCATGTTACTCCTATTTTGCCTGCTGATGATTGTAGCTTCGATGACATTATCTATCGTTATTTCTATGTTCAGCAAGACTGGAGTAAGCGCAAGAAGTGTCGTTACACTACTCACTGTGAGTATGACCTTCATTAGTGGTGGGATGGCACCTCTTCCTGAATCGTGGGTGAATTCTATAGGGGCGTTTACGATAAACCATTGGGCAATGCNNGGCATGCCGATGTATCGCAAATCATGCCGAATTTGGGAGTATTATCGCTGATCTGTCTTGTGTTGTTCAGTGCAGCGGCTATTTCGTACCGGAAGGTGGGTTATCATGGATAACATCTTAACGATTGGCTGGAACATGGTGAAACGAACCATTGGTACTAGGAAAGGCGTGCTCATCTATATTCTGCTTCCTTGTATTGTACTCGCAGGTATTGTTTCCGTTACTGGTACGATGGGGGAGAACCCCGCTGTTGTGCTGTATTCCAATATGGATAACGGGGCTGCAGGTAAGCATTTGCTCACTGAACTAAAGAATTCCGGAGATTATAAATTTGTAGAAAAGACTGACGAGACTGCTTTAAGAGAAGGCGTTGTCGATCAGAATGGAGAAGCGGGGATTCTAATTCCAGCAGGCTTCAGTGCGGCACTATTAGCTGGGGAAGAACCACAAATTAGTGTGTATGAGCTGAAGACGAATGAAACTTCCGTTATGATTAAATTAAAAGCGAGCGCAATTGCTGATGAAATGCGAAATACCGCCGCGATCATTGGAGCAGTTAATGACGGATCTAGCGACGTTGACGCACAGTTCACAACGGTTATGCAAAGAGCGGAACAGCACAGTGTAGGCAGCATTCGAACCGATTATAATCTATATCCTCGGGAGGGACTGGGAGTCGTTACGNNCTGTCTCAGATTATGGATGATCGCAAAGGCCGGACTATGATGCGGATGTTCAGTGCTCCGGTTCGTTCTTATGAAATTGCGATTGGTAATTTTCTGGGCAGCTTCATGGTAGGACTGATTCAGATCGTCGTAGTGCTCGCCTTAGGTCGCTGGGTGCTGCACTATGATTATGAAGTTCCAATCTATCTATATTTCCTTGTTCTTGCTGCATTTATGCTGGTGTCTATGGGGATCGCGAGTACAGTGGCAGGATTAATTCGTAATCCTAATAATGCGGGTATGCTGAATTCCCTTATTATCACACCGACTTGTATGCTTGGAGGCTGCTTCTGGCCTTTATCCATTATGCCGGACTATATGCAGAAGGCGGCTAACTTTGTTCCGCAAAAATGGGCCATCCAAGCGGTCGACATCGCTGCAACCGGTGGGGGCTGGAATGAGTTGTGGTTACCCTTTGCCATTTTAGGTCTTATGGCTGCCGTGCTACTGGCGATTGGTTCTGCCATTCTCCGCCCAAGTGAAGCGGGAATTAATGCTTAGAAAGCATAAGGCTAGATATTCATAGCTTGGGCTGTCACCTTCAGGTACAATAATAGGTATCAAATGTATTTGATTCTTATTATGTACAATAGAGGACATTTCTAGGAGAATGGACAGATGAGCAGCAATAAATTGGCTTGGACATGGCGGGTGAAGGAAGAATGTCTTGAAGAGTATGTAGCGATGCATTTAAATCCTTGGCCAGAAGTTTTGGAGGAGCACCGTAAGGCTGGTATTTCTAACTATTCTATCTTTCAGAATGGCAATCAGTTTTTTTATTGCTTTGAATGTGAGGATACGGAAGCAGCTTTCAATTATATTGCCAAAAGCGACGCCTGCAACCAATGGGAAGCCATTACCTCAAAGATGGTTGAAGGGTCATTTGATTTCAATGATGAGGTGCCAATGTTGCCTTTACGCGAGGTGTTTTATCTAAAATAGAGAAGAAGATTCTTTACTGATAAAAATTTGCATATTGTATATTATCGGCGTATCTTGTTTACAGTCTTTTATATTACGGTTATAATATATTTAATAATGTTAAATTGAATAATTTTTTGATTTTTGGAGGAGCCTGTCAACAAGGGCTCCTCTTTGTCTTTTTTTGGCTTGGAGAAGTCCCTAGTTGGCAGTTCTTATATACAACAAGGGAGTGCNNTGTGATTTATCTGTACGATTGGGACAACCGTCGGTACTGGGTAAGCTAATTGTCGGTATTATACTGCGTCCTGCGGTACTGGGTTGGATTCAAAATGGAGAGTTTATTCATTATTTTTCGGAGATCGGTGTTCTATTGTTAATGTTTATAGCTGGGCTTGAGACGGATCTGGATCAACTGCGCAAAAACTGGAAATCAGCTTTCGCAGTAGCCGTCGGAGGTATTATTTTACCTTTTCTAGGTGGATTCGCCATCGGAGAAATGTTTGGTTTTGCTTATCATAATGCAATGTTTATGGGCGTCATTCTTAGTGCAACATCGGTCAGCATATCGGTACAGGTGCTGAAGGATATGAATAAGCTAAACACACGGGAAGGTTCTACCATTCTGGGTGCCGA
>DOJM01000362.1:13847-17863 GCA_003529225.1 Paenibacillus sp. | reverse complement strand
GATTACGAAAAAGGTGTTATTCTTCGCTGTAGCGCTTGTTGTGGGTTGGTTCGTTGTGCCTCGGGTTTTGAAATGGATGGCTCCGCTAAAAGTGACAGAGGCTGTTATCGCAGCGGCGCTAATGATTTGCTTTGCTTTCGCGTATTTTGCTGAAATTATGGGGATGGCAGGCATCATCGGTGCTTTTGCAGCTGGGATTGCTATTTCACAAACCTCCTTTAAGCACACTGTGGAATCTAAGCTTGAGCCTATTGCCTATTCGATTTTTGTTCCGGTCTTCTTTGTCAGTATCGGACTTAATGTTTCCTTTGAAGGGGTTGGCAGTCAACTAGGATTCGTCCTCTTGTTAACGGTGATTGCCATTCTGACCAAGTTGTTTGGTGGCGGTCTGGGTGCGCGTCTTACAGGTTTTAATAATCATTCGTCGCTTATTATTGGTTCAGGGATGATTTCTAGGGGGGAGGTTGCATTGATCATCGCGGCAACAGGTCTGCAAAGCGGGTTGTTACAGCAGCAGTATTTTACTTCCGTCATTATTGTTGTCATTGTAACAACACTTGTAACACCACCACTATTGAAATTTATGTTCCGTGATCCAGTGCGCGCGGGAGAAAAATAAATAAACTGCTATTTTGGTTATAGATTGAGGTAATATACCTCATTTGAAAAAATAAAAACAGCGATTCTCGGTTATTGGAGAATCGCTGTTTTCTGCTTTGGAGAGATTTAAACCCGGTCACGCGGAGCGTCCGTCCAGAACAACCGCGTAATTCCTACTCTAAATCAAAGGGCGTTCTAGTTCCCCGTACTTTCATAACGAGAAAGCCCGAATCTGAAAATACCATAAGCAGCTGCCACACTCCCAATAGCAACGATGGGAGCTAGCATCCACCAGCCATGCCACTCGTTTTTGTCAAAAATATAGGTCGCCGGGTAGAAGCTGATGAAGGAATAAGGAAGGGCTGTTGAAATAAAGATACGTACGGCTTGAGGAAACAGTGTGATCGGATATTTCGCCAGATCTGCCAGGTTATGCACCATTAAAGGGAAAGCGTTGCCTGCATTGCGAATCCAGAAGGCTGCTGAATTGCCAATCAAGTTGATAGATACACGAATAATTACAGCTGTTGCAAGCAGCAACAGGGTGATTGCGGCTTTACCTAAAGTCCAATGAAGCTGTCCATGAGTAAAGGCTTGCCAGATGATGACCCCGCCAATCAGCAAATTGCCTAGCCCATTGATACCAATCCCCGTGCAGAAGATCTGCAAAACTACGGGCACCGGACGAAGGAGATACCGATCCAGCTCCCCCCGGTTTACAAGACCACTAATTCTCCAAGTCCCTTCAAAGAACAGAGAGCCGATTCCCTCGGTTAGAAAAATCATCGCGTACATAAAGGCGACTTCCCAGAACTGCCAGCCATTGATATCGGGAATCCGGTCATAGATAACCCACAGAAAAATAAACCCCAGTACCTGTGTTAAGGCCGCAGAACACATTAATATGTAGAAATCTTTGTTATACTCCAAAATAGCTTTAAGTTGCTGAACATACATACGTCTGTATAGATAGATCATACGTGAAATTTTCATTATGATTTCCCCTCCGCTCTAGCCTCCATGTATGGTCACCTGACGAACGGCCCAGCGCCACATGCATTTCCCGGCAATCCATAACGCGATGCCCCAGAAGCATTGAATACCTATCAGCCCAAGGGCTTCTGATACATCTGCTTGTTCCAAGAAGATCATAGACGGTGTGTGTATGATGCTTTGGAAGGGTAACAATAAAGCCAGCTTTTCCAGCCAGTTTGGGAAAAAAGCTAAAGGAACCAGTGCCCCCGACAATAGATTGGTTATGGCAATTCGCGCCCAAACAATGCCTATGGAGCCTGTGGACCAGAAGCATAATAAGGCAGCCAGATATACGACACCGAACTTCACTAGCATCGCTGCAAATAGACTCACGACGAATAAGACATAGACTACTGGCGTATGTGGAATGGTTACCCCTGAAGAGGACATGATAAATATTCCAATCAGAACGGTGCTAATACCCCCCTCAAGAAGACTGGAGCCTAACGTCTCTGCAAAGCGAGCGGTCTGAAAGTCTATCGGCTTCAGTAAATCGGCAGCTACACTGCCGTCCAGGATTTTTCCGGAAATGGAGGTCTCGGAATACCAGGATAGAACGGAATTGGCCAGGAAGGTGACCAGTAAATAAGTCTTCATCTGATCCCATGTATAACCACCCATGGATTCCCGTCCACTGTAGATGCCTTGCCATAGAAAGTAGATCGCGAGCAGGTTCACAAAATTAGACAAGAAGGTAATGATATATGAAGTCCGATAAGCCAGTACGTTTTGCAGCGAACGGTTCGTAATACTGCTGTATTTTCTAATCACAGACATGGTTGTTCAGCGCCTTTCCGATGCCCGCTGCTGCGGTTCAGGTCCAGATTTCCGTCATATACGGCTTTGATCACCTGCTCTATGTTGGCATCTTCCATTCGGAAGTCCACTACTTCCCCGTACTTCATGACCTGACTTACTACCTCACTAGCTGTGTATTCATAACGGTCGAATGACAAGGCGAATTCCAGCTCACTCTGAATATCCAGCTTTATATCGGAAGATAATTCAAAATGNNGAAGCCATTTGGAAAAAGATAACCCGGTCACGAGCGAAATTAGCTTTTACCTCCTGCAGGCTGCCGTCATAGATAATAGCGCCGTGGTCTATAATGATCAGACGTTTACACAAGTCCTCAATATCGCCAAGATCATGGGTGGTTAGCATGACCGTTGTCTGCTGCTCCATATTGATCTGTTTAATAAATTCACGTATTTTCTGTTTGACGGAGACGTCCAGACCAATGGTGGGTTCATCTAAATATAAAATAGGTGGGTTATGTAATAATGAAGCGGCCAAATCTGCACGCATACGTTGACCTAAGGAGAGCTTACGGGCGGATAAATGAATAAACTCATTCATGCCCAGCAGCTCAGTAAACATATCTAGATTAGTCTTAAACACGGGCTCGGGAATATTGTAAATATCTTTAAGCAAGGAGAAGGATTCCGTGATCGGAATATCCCACCACAGCTGAGTACGTTGCCCGAAGACAGCGCCAATCTGCTGGGCATTTTCCATTCGTTTTTTATAAGGATTGATACCGTTTACAGAAATAGTGCCTGAAGATGGCATCAGTATTCCCGTTAACATTTTGATCGTGGTTGATTTGCCCGCCCCATTGGGGCCTACATAAGCTATGGTTTCCCCTGCTTCAATGGTGAGATCCAGCGGTTGTACAGCTACCTTCTCGATATTTTGGGGAACGAATAAATGTTTCACCGCCCCCGATAGTCCCGGGCCTTTCACGGCCTGCATGAAAGACTTGGATAATTGCCGCGCTTCAATAATACTCAATGATCTTCCTCCTAACTAATTCCATACTTTTGAAATCCAGTATTTTGTAAATGTAACATAAAAATGTTGTGAAAAACTATCGTTTTTTGCCGTTTAAGTTATATTTTTATCATTCCTATTGTCTATTCGNNGCAGAGAGGTTTGTCGGTAACGGGGAGGGGAGAAGATCTGGCTACAGAAGGAGAAAGCTCCCCGTCTTAAGACTGAGTATAAAACCAGCCGTAGGGCTGTTTTGACTTTGACCAAAAATGTCTAAACTAAATCTCGGGATGGAAAATAATACATAATGGGGCAGTCACAAGAGGAGTACCAGAAATATACGGGGTGGAAGGGGAAACAAAAAATGAAATGGTTAACCAAATGGTCGTTCGGTAACAAGGCTGCGGTGGGACTCTTAGTGGTAATGGCGCTTGTAGTGGGAGGAATGAGCTATACTTCGCTGCCGATGGAATTTATGCCAGAGGCAGATAATCCACAAGTGACTGTAACAGTGCTCGGCCCGGGTCAAGATGCCCATGCGATGGAGACGAAGGTTACGAAGCCGATTGAGGCTGGGGCCGCTTTTGTTAAGGGGAAGAAAGAAATAC
>DOJM01000362.1:4410-13805 GCA_003529225.1 Paenibacillus sp. | reverse complement strand
TTGGCTCCTTTTGTACTTCAACTGAATACTTCCATGATTCCCGTGTCGCAGGTCACCCTTTCGTTTGACGAAGGTCTGACTAAAGAGAACCTTAAGCTTGCGGAAGAAACGATCATTCCAGAGATGCAACAAGCAGAAGGTGTAGCCAACGTCGCCTTATATGGCAAAGTAACTCCGCAAGTGCGAGTGAAGCTTGATCCAAAATTAATGGCCGAGAAGGGAATTACAACACCTCAAGTACTAGGGTTACTTCAAGGACGTAATGTTTCGGCATCTCTTGGGGAGCAGACGATTGGTGGCCAGACAGGTAACGTTAATGTGGTTTCTACAATTGATAGTATCGATACCCTAAAAAAGCTACCCGTATCCTCGGGTGTTAAGCTGCAGGATATTGCTGCCGTCGAATTGAAGGAAGATCAAGAAAGCGTTAGCCGCTCCAATGGGAAAGATGTTCTTTTCGCCATAGTAACCAAAGAGGCTAATGCGAATGCAGTAAGTGTCGGAGATCATATACAGGATACCGTAGCACATATTAACAAAACCATTCCAAATGCAGAAGCAGCGGTCGTATTCAGCACATCAGATATGGTGGTTACCTCAGTGAACAGTATGATGCGTGAGGTATTGCTAGGCGCATTGTTTGCGACGATCGTCATTCTGCTGTTCCTACGCAACCTGCGAGCAACACTGATTACGGCGGTTTCTATTCCGCTTTCACTAGCGGTTACCCTATATTTGCTTGATATATCAGGCATAAGTCTGAATATTATTACGCTCGGAGGTGTGGCCGTTGCGGTCGGTCGCTTGGTTGATGATAGTATCGTAGTGATTGAGAACATTTACCGTAGGCTGCAAAAAGAACCCTTCTCCCGTGAAATGATTATAAGCGCAACTGGGGAAGTAGCTAGAGCAATTACATCATCGACAATTGCGACGGTAGCGGTATTTCTGCCGATGGGTCTTCTGCGTGGTAGTTTACAGGCGTTCCTGCTTCCGTTTGCCTTAACGGTCACATATTCATTGCTTACCTCACTCGTTGTAGCTTTGACGGTGGTCCCGTTGTTAAGCTCATGGCTGCTGAGAAGAACTTCAATGAAAGAACACGAGCCATCTAAATGGTTCACCCGATTCCTCGATTGGAATCTGCGCCGGAAATGGATTACTTTATCGCTAGGTCTTCTCCTTCTGATTGGCTCCATCGCTGCTTATGTGACTATGCCAAAAGGCGCGCTTGATGCTTCAGATGCCAGCTATGTCTCTGTTCAGTTGAACTATCCGAAGGATGTTCCTGTTAAAGAGATTTTGGAAAAAGGAAAGCAGTTAGAGCAAGATTTGATGAAACAGCCAGAAGCGGAAACGGTGATCATGCAATCAGGGAACAGTGCGGATGCGGCCCAGTGGGGGTCTGTCAGCTCGGAGACCTTAGTGGACTATACCGTTGTGATGAAAAAAGGTGCGGATGCGCAAGGCTTCATCGATCATGTCTGTGATGTGAAGGATTCCTATGCAGGGGCAACATTGGTTGCCAATCAAATGAGTATGATGGGTTCAAGCTCTACCAGCGAGTATATTGATATCGTCGGTGATAATCTTACAGATATTACTGCTGTTGCAGCAGAAGTTACGAATAAGTTGAAGACTGTNNAACCTGTCTTTTCGTTTAAGGTAGATCCGGCACTGACGAATGCACAAGAAATTACTATGCAGTTGTCGGCTATGCTGAATCCGATCCCTATGGGACAAATAGAACTGGACGGTACTCCTGCTGGAGTAGTGTTAGATCCTATGGCTGAGCCGCAGTCGGAGCAAGATTTAAAGGCAATGACGCTCATGACTGCTGAAGGTCCAAAGTCATTGTCCCAACTCGCAACCTACGAGGTTCGGAATGAACCAGCACTGTTGTTCCATAAAGATGGGAAGCCATATGCGAGAATTACAGCGGAAGTGGACCCGAAGAAAGTGTCTGAAATCGGAGCGAGTATTAAAAAGGAAACCGATACCCTTACCCTTCCAAAGGGTGTGACTCTATTTGCAGGCGGAGCCTCGGTCGATCAGTCAGAGGATTTCGCTGACCTCGGTATGACGGCGCTAATCTCCATCGGGTTGGTGTATCTGATCATGGTCCTCACCTTTAAAACCCTTCGTGCTCCGCTGGCAATCATGTTCTCCTTGCCTTTGGCTGCGATTGGGGCGATTGTTGGATTGATCGTATCCGGCGTAACGCCTGATTTCACTGCCCTGTTCGGGGCTCTGATGCTAATCGGTATCGTCGTCACGAATGCGATTGTGCTTATCGACCGTATTAAGCAGAATGAAGGGCATATGAGTATTCGCGAAGCCATCCTGGAAGCGGCCGGAACACGGATGCGTCCGATTCTGATGACGGCAATTGCTACCATTTGCGCCATGACTCCACTGCTGTTCGGCCATGCCGAGATGGGCAGCATTGTCTCGCAAAGCTTGGCGATTGTGGTTATCGGCGGCTTGACCGCCGCAACGCTGCTTACGCTGGTTGTAGTGCCGGCGATTTACGAGTTGTTCTACTTCCGTAAATCAGCTAAGGAGCGCAAAGGCGCAGATAAAACTAATGCTCCGGCGCTTTAAATAANNCGGCAAGCCCCTAAGTCAATGGGGGCTTGCCGTTTTTTTGTGTTACTACTGATCTTATACTCTATGGAGTCAGCTTGTCCACACTAATCGGATAGGTTTGATCCAGCATCCATTTGCCTTCTTTGGATTTCTTAAGCATCGTGACAGAGGTGGAGCGGTTATCCTGAAAGTCAGGACCCTTAAGCTTGATGCTCGTCTGAACCATATATACGGCTGCAGTATCCTTTGTATAATGAATAATTTTGGACGATTCTAGAGTAGACTTTAGATCATAGGCTGCGAAAATTTGGCTGTAGAGCTGTTTGGTTTGTTCGAGAGCAGGGGAATCAGGATCAATAGTAGACAGCAAGCCTTGAATATTCTCTGCATTGGTATAGTCCAAGTTGCTCTGAAGCACAGCCAATATATCCGTTTCATCCGCCTTCGTTACGGCAGGCTCAGCGTTCAGTAGTTTGTCCGGGAGGATGTATTGTACTGCTTTAATCTGCAAATTGTTAATTTTCCAATCTTCAGTGCTGGCAGTACGCGTTAAACTGTAAATATATTCAGAGGTATTGTCCAAGGTGAACGGGCCGTTGAGATGTGTAGTCGTTTCAAGAGTGTGAACCGTAGCCTCTGTGGGTTGAAGACTGATGATCTCCAATTTGTCCAGCGCCGTGGTCTGATTGTATTGTTCCATCTGAATCTTAATCTGCGGGCCTATGACCGCAAGGGGAGACTTACTGTCAATTAGGCTCATGAATCCGTCGTAGTTCTTATTGTTGGTATAGGTTATGTATTTTTCGAAAAAAGAACTGATTTCCTGCGGGTTTGCCTGATTAGTTTTGGCTGTAATGGCCACTGTCTTCGACTTTGCATTCCAGGAGACCTCATTGCCTGTAGCTTCACCTACGAAGCGCAGTGGAATGTAAGTGGAATTATTAATGAGCTTAGGAGCAACAGCTAGGGGCGTCACCACACCGTTAATGCGGGCATGTTTGCTACCTAATTGAAGAGTAATCGTAAGGCCTTCCTTAGTACCCGTAATGGTACCTGTGGTTTGATTCCAATCGATTGAAAGCCCTAGTTTTTCAAAAACCGGGCGAAAAGGAACGACAATCGTACCGTTGTCATTGAAGGGAACCTGTCCCTTCAGTGCGAGCTGTTGCTGATTGATCTGAATGGAGATTGGCTTCTCTGCGGCATGGACAGGCCATGCGATAGCGATAGAAAGAAGAGTTGCTGCGATTATGCTGGATATGGTTTTCATCTTGTGAATTCTCCTTTGAGTTATGAATGATAATTTAATGGTTATTAGAGGATGACTCCACTAAGAGCCAGAGTAACCTTTGCTTGGAATAACGCGTACTTTACTTTTTGCTTATCGAATTGCCGATTTAAGTTGAGTAAATCGAGCATGTTCTGATCTGCCTGAGCTGCTGAGATTAATCCGTTATTTAAGAGAGTATCATTATCCTGGGAGACGCGTACGAGCTCCAGTTGCTGCTCTTTCAGCTCTGAATATTCAAAATCAATTTCATTGGCTTCCGGCCTATAAGTTGCCAGTTTCTCTTCGAGTTGTTGTTGTACTATATTTTTGTGTGAAATCTGGCTGGCCCATAGAACAGAATAATAAGTGACGAGTCCGGCATCGGAAGCTTTGACGGCATCAAGATTATCTTTGGCGAGTGTGATTCGTACATCTTCCTCGCGTAAATCATAATTGCTAGAGAGGCTAACTACAGTGTTCCAATTCACAGGCTCTGGTGCACTGGAGATGACATCATCCAGCAGGACTTCTGAATAGGATGATAATCCTAACTCAAGCTTAAATTGTTCTAGCTGAGCTTCATAACTCCTAAGGTTACGTTCAAAAGCAGATTTTCGTTCCGCATTTTTACGATTAAAATCGTCCAAACTTCTCTTAGACAGTAGACCATGCTCGTATGATCGCAAGGTATCCACAGAATGTTGAAACCAATATTGGCTTTCTTGTTTGTCATACTCAATCGTTTTTTTTAGAGAAGAGAGTTGATAATATTTCTGCACAGCGTAGTAGCGGATGAGGGCTTCTGTTTTTTGAAGTCGTAACTGATTAATTACTTTATCTGTTTCTAATGTGCGCAACTGGTCACGAAATTCCTTGAGCTGCGCTGTTTTAGTCTCTTGATTGTAACTGTTTTGGCTTTCAGTCTGAGCGCTAACCAATTGATTCAGAGATGTGTTAATCATAATTTGAATGAGAATGGATTGATTAACCCCTGCCTGTTCTTCTTTACTTAAATCAGAGTAACCAGGAATACTATTGATAAAAATATCAGGATTTACTGGCAGCAGTCCGCTAGTTATGACTACATTTTTTTGTTCCAGCTTTTTCTTTTCAGATGATACATACGAGAATTTGGAATCCGTTTCTGCAATATTCCATTGTGAGAGCTTGATATCTACATAGTTAGTTAATGCTAGCTGGATTGTTTCTTCCATGGAAAGCAATTTTGTTGCACTAGATACCTGCGTATCAGCATGAGCTGTAATGGAATGCGGCAATAGGAGTAATAAGAAGGAAAGTATCAAGAGAGCTGTTTTCTTTAACATTTAGCTGGCAACCTCACTATTCCTTTAAGTTGATTTTTTCAAGAACAAAATCAATGATCTTCTTGGAGTCGGTAATAACAGAGGCTTGCGCTATCATCCCTACACGAAGCTCTCCACGTTCACCTCTGCGATTAACAAGTGGGTCATTGGATATCGTTGCTTCCACCAAATAGTAGCTTAGACCGTCTTGCTGAACAATTGAATCTGTGCTGATAGATGTAATCGTACCTTTTTGGGAACCGAAACTTTGTTTAGGGAAGGCTGAAAAGCTGAAATCAACTTTATTGCCAATCGCTATTTTTCCTGCTTCTGCGTTAGGTACGGCGATGCTCATTTTATATTTTGACTCGTTGCTAGGAATAATGGAGATCAAGGCTTCGCCGGATTGTACCATGTCCCCGATGTTGGTTTCTTTTAAAATATTAATGGTCCCAGAAATTGGTGCTATGAGCAGTCTTTTGTCTCGTTCAAGCTCAAGTTGCTTAATAGCCTCTTGCAGCGTAATTAAGGTTCTTTTATTTTCTTCTATTGCTGAATGAATCTGTACAATACGGTCAAGTTTCAACTTTTCCAATGAGGTTTTTTCGGTTGACCGGTTAAGTTTCTCTTGATTCAGTAGATCATTTTGCTGCTCAGCCAGCTGTTTCTTTTGCATTTCTAAAGTTTTTCGTTCTGAAACTGAGGGATCATGCCCATTTATTAGCAAATCGAGGCTGACCTCTATCTCAACCAAATGTTGATTGTAATTGGTGATATTGCTTTCTGCGCTGAGCACGGCTTCGGTTTGGAATTGGTTGATTTGCAAATATGAACTTTCATATAGATGCTGTTCATCTGTAATCTGAGATTGAGGCACAAGGCGGTCCCCCAAGCTGAGCGAACGGTTGTAGATTTCTTTTTTCTCAGCAGATTGTTTAGATAGTTGCACATATTTAATTTGGTATGTATTATATTGTTCCGTCCGTTTGGTATCTGTAGATGGAAGCAGATTTTGATTCTCTTTGATGGATTGCACAAGCAATTTCTCGTTTGTAATTTCAACATTCAGCAGTTTCTTTTTTCGTTCCAGTTCAATTTTATTTTGAAGAGATTTATCCAAACTGGATTCGGCACTAAAGGCAGAAGATTCTTGCAAACCTATATTCTCGTGAATGGCAGCTGTAAGCTGATCCTGGGTTCCTTGATAGGTCTGCTGCTGCTGGCTGTATTCAAGGAGAAATTGTTCTACCATGTCATAATAGTAAACTTCGTCTGCATGTTCAGAAGAAAATTGATTGTTTAAATTGCTAATGCTTTGTTTATAAAGCTCGAGATAGTGCAGTTTCTTAGTGAGCTTATTGATTTCGGAGTTACGATTGGATAATTCTATATCGAGTTCTTTATGCTCAAAGGAAATTAACTGCTCGCCCTGCTTAATTTGCATCCCTTCATGGATATATACCTGTTCCACTTTTCCCACAGATGAAGTCTGAATGGTACTGACTTTTTCATTGGGCCTAACTACAGCAGAGGCTTTGGCGACTTCATCGATCTGGCCAAAATAGGACCAGACCAACGCAGACCCCAATAGAATAAATAAGATAAGTATGAAAATAGAAATCACAGGACTGGTCTTGGATTCCATGATTTCTCTGCTATCGGTCATTTCTGATAAGTTATGTATTTGTGCGCTCATACGAGAGACACCTCGCCTACTCCTGCAGCAGCATATTGAATGGTGTGATCTTGTTTTTGTTCAACCCCGGGGAGTTGATCTTTCCACAAACCGTAGTACTTTCCACGGTAATCTAGAAGCTCCTGATGTGTCCCACACTCAATAATCCGCCCCTGATCCATGACATAAATTCGGTCACAACGCATGATTGTACTCAAACGGTGAGCGATAATAATCGTAGTCATGTCTTCAAAAGCATTGATCGTCTCCGATACTGCCTTCTCCGTTGTAGAATCCAGGTTACTAGTGGCTTCATCCATAATAAGAATATCCGGCTGTTTGAGCACCGCTCTGGCGATAGCCAGTCGCTGCTTNNATTCTCTTCTAACAAAGTGTTGTAGCGGAGTGGAAGCTGATTGATGAATTCGTGAGCCTGTGCGGTTTGGCAGGCGGTAACAATCAGTTCCAAATCCATATCCTGATCGACACCCAGACATAGATTTTCCCGAATTGTTCCGCTAAAAAAGAAAGTATCCTGTGAGATATATGCGATCCGCTGTCTTAAGCTATCTAAATGAATATCTTTAATGTTGTAGTTGTTAATTAAGATATCGCCTTCTTCGTGTTGGTAAAATTGCATAATTAATTTGATTAGTGTGGTTTTACCCGAGCCGCTCTCACCGACAAGGGCAATTTTCTCACCCTGTCTAAGTGTCAAATCGATATCATGAAGTACAAGGGAACGTGTACCGTATCTGAAGCTGACACGATTAAATTTAATATCACCTTTTAATGAAGCAGGTTGAATCTTCTTGTCCTCATCCTCAAGCTTCTCCGCTTCTAAGTCGAGTATTTCCCCCAATCGGTCCGCCGCTACAACAGCTGTTTGCAGGGTAGGCTGGAGATTGATGAGATTTTGAATAGGTTCAAGGAAGTAAGCAAGTAATGAGTTATAAGTGATAAGTTGACCCATGGTCATATTTCCTTTTATTACTTGATTACCACCTACCCAGAGGATTGCTACGCCTCCAAGCAACTGAACCACACCTTTTAGCGAGCCTTGTATATTATTGAAAATACCAAAGCTGAACACTGATTTCAGAAACGTGATGAATTTCTGTTCCGTCTCAAAGCCAACTTTAGACTCCGCATGGTAGGCTTTGACCGTCTCGATACCGTCTATGGATTCAACGATGTAGGAGGTAAGTTGCGCGTTATTCTCCATTTGTTCACGGTTTAACCGGTCGAATGGCTTGTGGNNCACTAATGCTAGATATAAAGGAACCAGCAGCACAGTTACACCAAATAAAAGGGCACTTTGCGAATAAAGAATGATCCCCCCAGCAATAACCATGATAATATCGATCATGATGGTTAGGGTTGCGCTGGAGATGGCATCCCGTACCTTAGAGGCATCCATAAGTCTTGAGATGATTTCCCCCGTCTTGCGAGTACCAAAAAAGTTCATGGGTAGCTTCAACACATGATGGTAATAGCCGAGAATTAGCGAAATATCAAGCTTTTGGCTCAATGTTAGTAGAATGTGACTGCGAAAAGCGTTCAATAAAACTTTGAATAGATATAGAATGATTACTCCAATGGATACTATATTCAGAGTCTTCTTTAAGCCAAAAGGAAGAATCTCATCTAGCAGAAATTGAAAATAAAAGGCTGATAATATACCTAATATTGTATAGAGCATGGATGCCAAAAAAATTCCTAGTAGCATTCTTCTCTGAGGAATAAGTAAACCAAAAAAACGAGTGAATAAACCCTTGGACTCACCGCCCTTTTTGAACTGAGGGGTAGGAACCATTAATATGAGAACACCGGTCCAGATTTTAAAGAAGTCTTCTGGTGTATATTTAACAATGCCCTTCGCAGGATCCGAAACGACAACTGTTTTTTTTGTGATTTTATGAATAACAACGTAATGCAATAAAGTTTGGTCTATGACCACATGAGCAATAGCCGGAAGGCGGAAATCTTCGAAGAATGCCTCGTGAGTCCCTTTTACAGCCTTGGCAGTGAATCCTAATTTTTCAGCAGCTTTAACAAGGCCATAGGCGCTGGTACCCATTTTATCGGTTCCCGACATCTCGCGAATTTTAGTTATAGGATAGTTGAGACCATAGTTTTTACTTATAGTGGCGAGACAGGCAGCCCCGCAGTCTTTAATATCTTGTTGTTTGACACATTGGTATTTAGTGAATGCCATATAATCCTCCGAAAAGCAATTATTAAATGATGATTTTATNNTGAAAAATCCGATCAGGCCTAACGCCACTAATCCTACGCTTAATAAAATATCTCCAGATCTATTGTCACTTCGAATAATACCTTTTGAAGTTAACATATCTAATATGACTAAAGAAAAATAGATGAAAGCATAAATAAAAACTGCTATAAATGTCTTGTTTTTATTTTTCTTATATATATATATACCTGTTAGAAAAATTAAGAAATTCATTATAAACCATTGGGATGGGAGGATTATATTAGGTCTCACAATTAATAAGAATGATATTACTAGCCCTAAAGTAATGTCTATTCTAAT
>DOJM01000362.1:2412-4376 GCA_003529225.1 Paenibacillus sp. | reverse complement strand
GAAGAAAAGATGGAGACATATCCATCTGAAGATGAATGTCTCCATCAAAATTTAGAATGAAGTACCCACTAAATATCCGGCAGCCACTGTACCACTTATGTAGACAACTGCGGCTGTGGCTGTTACTGGTGCGGCAGCAACAGCAGACATGATTGTAACCATACCTAACACTCCTGCACCTACCTTGGCCCAATCAACGCCACCATCAATATTGATACTGTCTTCAAGTGTAAGTTCTGAAAAACTAGGGGCATATGAAAGCATTAATTCCTCACTCCTTATAACAGATATTTAATGTTTTAGTCCGCTACCAGTAAGATATCCAGATACTATTGATCCGCCCACTGCCATAATCGCAGTAGGAATCGTTACTGGTGCTGTGGTAACAGCGGCTACCACAGTTACCATTCCCAAGACTCCATAAGCAACATTATCCCAATTTATACCTCCGGAAATCTCCATCGTTTCAATGTTGGATAATGTTGAAAATTGACTATTAAGACTCAGTTCCATTCTATTCACCTCCTTTCGAGATAGACGAGTTTTGACTAGTTAAAGAAGACTAGGATTGATGCCAATACAAATATCTATTTTTATATTTTCACTAGTACCCTCAGATAAGTTTATATTATATGCGGATGTTATTTGATGTAGATTGTTTTGAGAGATATATTTGACCAAAAATTCATAAGCAGAATTGATGCCATTCATTTTACCTTCATACATCAAGCAAATTGCATTTATTAACTTAAATTCTTGCTTATATATAAAAGCGGGATTTTTTTTAATTTCTCCTTTTACTGGTACCATAATCTCAAAATCCACCATCTCTATGCCATTATTTCGGGATACAGAATGAGTAGAAGTGATTAAAGGACCATTCTTTTGGAGGTTATAGTTGTTTAGTGAAAGGATAAACTCGTTTAGTTTATGATGTAAACAACTGGAAGGAATAGTGTTGCGATATGAGACTAAATTAAAATACTGGAATGTTTGTTTTTCATTAATTTTATACAATTCCACTGTGTTATCTCCTTAGAGGTTTCTTTTTCTATGACTTAAGGCACATTGAATAGAAGAGAGTGTAAGGATAATTAATTATTAATAATAAATGGGGCATCTAGCGGTTACTTAAGTTCTACAAATGTAATTATGGTCTTTATAACAAAGTTTGAAAATATCCCCCATTGGATATTTACTAATATGAATAAATATGTTAAGGGTTGGTTGAATCTTGAATATTTAAATATATAATGGTATCATTTTACAATACAAAGATGGAAATCAGGAGGAGTTGGAATTGACAGTAACATACGATCAGACAAAAGTTTGGTGTTAAGCTGAAGATCTAAAAAAGGAACAAATGGATTCTTTCTCTTCATTGGGTAAAGTCAAAAGTTCAAAGGCCCCACAAAGAATGAGTGCGCACTCTTTTGAGGAGATTGGCCAGGAATCTATTTATCACGAGGCAATGATTCTTTCCCTACATAACGAGATGATTAAAATTAGTAAGTATATATCGGTAGATTTTGCGGCTTTTCTAACAGATGATATGGGGGGAATTCTCGATCTTTATTTCTCTTCAGTACATATAAAAGAAGAATTTGATAAGGCAGGAATAAGAGTTGGGAAGAGTTNNCTAAATGCTGTTTCACTTTCTATGGAAATGAATTCTATTGGAGTAGTTAAAGGGAGCGAACATACGAATTCTATATTTTCTAATTGGAACTGTGTATGTTCTCCTCTCTACTCAGATGGTGTTATAAGAGGCTATGTAGATATTTCTTTCTACAAAGGACAGCAAATCGAATTTGCTATTCCATTTATACAACAGATAGCTGAAAATGTTACCGATAAATGGATGTGGAGTAACCCTGAGATGCAGTTACTTAGACTAGAATTTAGTTTTGAACAATTCAACTTGACTGCCCGAGAAAAAGAGGTGGCTCAAATGTGGTTATGTG
>DOJM01000362.1:0-2383 GCA_003529225.1 Paenibacillus sp. | reverse complement strand
GTGAAAAAAGTGCATTGCGTATTTCTAACGAGTTGGGAATTAGTGAAGGAACAGTTAGAAATGTAGTGAAGAGCATATATAACAAAATGAATATAACTGACCGTTGGCAGTTCACTAAGAAACTTTCATTTAATCCCGTACATAATCCAGAACTTCTGTATGTAAAATAGCATTTTTTAATATGAGAAAAGGAGACCACGTGTTAAGTGGTCTCCTTTATTTTTGTGCGCCCAGCATGGGCGCTATCTATAGGGTTGAAGTCCCGAATGGCGAAGGCAGTAGTAGCCATTAGNNGAGGTGGAATCTGAAGGAAGCCAGCGGCAAATCTCCGGTCTGAGGAACACGAACTTCATATAAGGCTAGCGTACGTTGGGTGAGGTTGTTAAACAAACTAAAACCCTTACTGCCAAAGGCGTGCGAGAGTAAATGAAGCAGATGATGGAGAGGAAGATAGCGTTCTTACCTGGGGAGATCTGTGCGGAAGGCGAAGTCACTTCGTAACCCTGCCTGAGAAAGTAGACTGAACGCACAGAAGTCAGCAGACGCCATAGTACGCGAGCTGTTGCAACAGCTGCGGAAGGGCTGAACATGAATAGGTATTTGTACATCCAGGCGTTCAAGGTGGGTAATGAAAGCAGAAAATCCGAAAGGACCTGACTGAAGAAGGAAGCGGTGAATCCCGTGGGGGGCTATAACAGGGCAGAATTCATCTTTGGCACAAGAGGAAGGTACAAATCATGTAAGGAGAGGTTAAAAAAAATGTTGGAGCAACTGCTGTCACGGGAAAATCTTCTGCAAGCCTTAAAGCGAGTTGAAGCGAATAAAGGAAGTCATGGCGTAGATGGGATGTCTGTAAAAATCCTTACGAGAACACCTCGTACAAAACTGGCAGACCTTGCGGCAAGAAATAGAAGAAGGAACCTATGAACCGAGCCCCGTGCGCCGAGTCGAAATCCCGAAACCCGGTGGCGGAGGTGTTAGGCTATTAGGAATACCTACCGTGACAGATCGAATGATTCAACAAGCAATCGCGCAGGTACTAACCCCATTGTTCGATCCAGAGTTTTCCGAACACAGTTATGGATTTCGTCCGAAAAGGCGAGGACATGATGCGGTAAGGGAAGCTAGAGCATTCATGAAAGAAGGGTACCGATTCGTTGTTGATCTGAACTTGGAGAAGTTCTTTGATCGCGTCAACCATGACCGACTAATGATGAAGATTTCGGAGAAAGTGAAGGACAAGAAAGTTCTTCAACTTATTCGTAAATATCTTCAATCCGGCGTAATGGAGAACGGGTTAGTAAAACCGATAACGGAAGGCGCGCCACAAGGTGGTCCACTCAGTCCGTTACTATCTAACATCGTCTTGGACGAGCTCGACAAGGAACTTGAGAAACGCGGACACCGCTTCGTCCGTTATGCGGACGACTGTAACATCTATGTGAAAACACTAAGAGCAGGAGAGCGAGTGAAGGCATCCATCACCGGATTCATTGAGACAAGACTAAAACTAAAAGTAAACCAAACGAAGAGTGCGGTGGACCGCCCATGGAGACGAAAATTTCTTGGGTTTAGCTTTAGTAGCGATAAAGAGCCGAAGGTGAGGATAGCAAAACAGTCCTTGCAGAAAGCGAAGGCTCGAATTCGGGAGATAACATCCCGGAAGAAAGCGATGCGAATGGAAGAACGAATCCAGGAGCTCAATCGATACTTGATGGGATGGCACGGATATTTCTCGCTGGCGGATACGCCAAGTGCCTTTAAAGCGATAGATATGTGGATTCGAAGGAGATTGCGAATGTGTCTCTGGAAGCAATGGAAGAACCCGAGAACCAAAGTCAAAAGGCTTATCTCCTTAGGCGTGCCTAAGGAGATAGCCTATGAGTGGGGAAATACCCGAAAAGGGTATTGGCGAATTGCAGGGAGTCCAATTCTGCAACGTGCATTGAATAACCGATACTGGGAATCTAATGGATTAAAGAGCGTATTGGACAGATACAACTCCTTACGGAATATTTCATGAACCGCCGTATACCGAACGGTACGTCAGAATGTCTAACAATTCTCGTAAAACCTTCTTTTTTTGGCATGAAAATGAAAGACGCTTGTCGAATCTCTATATCAAAGGAGCTGAGCGTATATGCCTTATGTCGAAGGTGAAGATAGACATCAAATTTATTTACTGCCTAATACATTGGATGATTTTGTAGAGGAAGAAAATCCTGTCCGAGTCATCGATGCTTATGTCGATAGTTTGGTCCTGGAAGAATTGGGGTTTCAGGTGTATTCAGGCACCAAAGCGGGACAAAAACCTTATCGCCGGGAAGATCTTCTCAAGCTCTATCTTTACTGTTATATGAACGGCATCCGTTCCTCTCGCAAG
>DOJM01000075.1:1927-4744 GCA_003529225.1 Paenibacillus sp. | reverse complement strand
TCCTCGGTCGTGTCACATGCTACATTTTGCGCAAAAAACAAACTTAATTCACTCATTGTCTTCCTCCTAAAATGATTTAGTTACTTCTAGTACTACTAAATAGACAGAGAAGAGACCCGCCGCTCACCTGCACGCCCGGGCCTTACTTGCTCCTATCTATCTTGTTGTCTTTGTTATTTTCCGGAGCCTGCCGGAGCGCCAAAAGCTTGGACAATCTGCACGTCTTCAAAGGTAAAGCTCACTTCTTCTTCCAGCGCATCTGATTCTGTATCAAGAGAAGCCATGATGACACTATCAAGGTTTACGCCTTTTAAAATAATGCGTTGTGCTCCCACACTGGACGATGGGTCTTCGTTCGTAACCTCAATATCGAAATACTGATCGACACCTGTATTCATATAATCGAGCATCATCTGGCGGAAACGGCTAGTCATATAAAAAATCGTCATCGAACCGCTGCCCGACCATCCAGTCGCTTTATGCTGAACACCACGTCGGCCGAGTGTCTTCACTTCTGCCTTTGTTTTTTCTACCGTTGTTTCAAGCGTCTTCACATAGTACATCTCTTCAGTTTGCGTACCAATCACGGCATACGCACGGCCCTCCTGGCCGGAAATCGTATCACTAGCTTTTAAAAATGCCATCTTAAACCACCTTCACTTTCATATATACTTTTTCTACGGAATCAACTGGCTTCACAGCCACGTCGAGCACAATGCTATCGCTATCGGTACCTGCCACAACGACAACATCGGTCTGCGCGTTAAAGCCCTCAATCGCCCCCATATCCTGCAGATCATTCATGTAAGTTGCACATTGTGACCAGAACAGAGCCCGTCCATCTTCATTATTAGCTACCTTACCAATGTAGTAGTTCTCAAAAATACGCTTCAGATCATTCGCAATCCCATCCAGCACGCGTAGCACACGATTTTTAGAGAACGCTTTGCCTTTATCCGGAGAAAATGCCGTAAACGTGTTAATATCCTGCTCCACCACAGCTCGGCCTCCACTGTAAGTAAAGAGCAGTTCACCTTGCAGCAAAGCTGCTGTCGTCTCAGAATGGCTAAGCCGCACATCAGCATCAACGGAGTCGTCATATCCCTGATAAGTCAGCGATTGATTCACCGCAGCAGCAGCCGTAGCACCGGCCACCCAAGCAACAGCATTGGTCTTATCAATCGTAGTTCCGTCACTCAGTACTACCCCATTCTTCACGCTGATCACACCCTCATGACCCGCAGTAGCATAATCCGATAGTACAGCCTGCACTTTCTTACCTTCCGTATCCCGGAGTCGTCTTACCCAAGAGCTATACAGCGCCTTAAGCGTACTATCCTGCGATATTAGTCCAACCGTTTGGAACTCAAGCACCTCAAGAGCAGATAAGAAATCGCTGTGCGCACCATTTGTCACCGTACCATTAGCTCCGCCAATAAGCGGCATCCCTGCGGTTAGCTTCAAGCCTTCTGCACCATTTTTCTGGAATTGTACATAATCGTTAGCGACCAACTCTTCAGCCGTTCCAACCGTTTGCTTATTCAGTTCAGTTCCATTCAGCAGTGTCTTTACATCAAAAAGAACATTATTCTCAATATTCTTCTCAATAACAACAGAAAGATCATTTCCGCGTACACCGCCATATTTAGCCGTAACCTGTAGACCATTGTTCGTGACCGCCGCTTTAACCCCTTCATTCAATCGATAGAGCAGTAACGTTCCCGCACGTTTCAGCGCTTCGCGTACTGGCAGCAATGTTAGGTGTTCCAGATCATAACCTAGTAGCTTATTCACGTCGTCCTGCGGGGTAATCTTCATGATCACTCCAGCTTCTCCCCAAGATAAAGCAAGTGCCAAAGCAGTAATTCCGCGTTCTCCCAATTTGCCGATGGCACCTTGATTCGATGCTACATTTACGTACACCCCTGGGCGCACTTTGTTTTGAGTTGTCCATGTTCCGCCTGCCATTAGTTCAAAACCTCCTTATTAATAAACAATCCCATAGATTGCTTCGCTTCTTCGATCGTATAACTTTTGTCATCCTGCAAAATAACGTTCAGCACATCCTTTTCCTTAGCCGTAAAAAGCAGTGAATTCACAATCTGCTCTTTACCAAAACGATCTCCATTACTCACCTTTGTGCTCATTTCAGTCTTTCTCCTCCTATCATTTGTCCCATCTTAATGGGGTCAGGCTTCTCACTTTGCAAATACACCATATAGTCCGTCGTAAAAAGCGGCCCATGTCCCTCTACCCCAGCTTCCCAGGCTTGCCTAGCTACACGAAAGAGGCCACCCTCTTGCTCCATCCCAGCCATTGCTTCACTCAGCTTATCAGCCATTTTTTCGGCCTCCAGCAGCCTTCCCTGTTCATAACGGATACCGAAGCGATAAACCGCTAAATATCTGCCTTCCCGCTGCCGATCCAGGGTCGCTGAGATCAGTCCGGGATAAAAATAAGCCGTCTGAGGTTTCTCCCCCTCCACATATACAGGCACATCTGGAAAGTACTTCTCCAGCGCACTCGTAATGTGTTCTCGTAATTGTTGTACCGACATCACTCCATTCCTTTCTGAACTGCGGCGGTTCGCCGATCTTTGATGGTGTTAACCTTCAATTGCATTAACATTAAGAAGACACCCCCTCTACTAAAACTAAGTACAAAAAAGGATACTATCCGATGGTGGATAATATCCTTCTATACTAGGCCAATGCCAAAAGAACCTTTCACCGCTAGATTTGTTCTCATCACCACTAGGGTTGAACTATTAGCAGAGCATTCATGCTCTTGCGGTGTTCTTTTTGCTTCATTTGCCAT
>DOJM01000075.1:1550-1851 GCA_003529225.1 Paenibacillus sp. | reverse complement strand
TAAAATCATAAAAAAAAGACCGCATCATCCGCTCGGACGACACAGTCTTAAGTAACCATCTATATCTCTTATGTAATACTAACCTTCTCTTTCTTCACTCTAGGTGCTGTTATTAAGGTGTTAAGTGACAGTAGACCGAGATCCGTTAAAGCCAAAGCCATCTTATAAAAAGCCTTCGAGCGTATCTTCACGTAAGTGTCCTTACTTACCGGTGGATCAAACACATGATTGTAAATCGTATAATCGTACGTTTCGTCTCTTTTCATATAACGCTCTCTTACTAATTGCTGCTCCCTCGTAT
>DOJM01000075.1:0-1457 GCA_003529225.1 Paenibacillus sp. | reverse complement strand
CCCTTCTAGCAGCCGGTATATCCACATTATAAGAAGCTATCGCAGCAGTCTGATCAGTAACGGTATTCGTAGGACCATGAAATCTTTCTGTATAGGAATAAGTAGTACTGGCTTCCTTAGCCTCAAATGTAACGGTCTTAAAAATACGGTATTTCTCCAACATGCTCTCTATAGCGACCTGGGTTCGGCGACGGTCTAGCTCCGGTAAAGCAGATAAGTTCATCATTTTATGCACTCCTTTAGGTTTTAACAGAATGAGATTAAATTGCGGAAGTTTCCTAAGCAATGTGCTAAAATATAAAAGTGTTCGTATTCTGTTCGTATTTTTCTATAATATACCACTTCTCTGCCAATCTNNCCATTATCATGCCTTTTGGCAATAATATACGCTTTGTTGTTTACCAATTGGCAAAAATGACTTATATTAATAACATAAGCTTCAGTCTATAAGGAGTGGTTGAGATGAAACAGGAATTTGGGGATTATATGAAGCAACTTCGCGAAACAAAGGGACTCACTATTAATCAATTGGCAGCAGCAGCGGGGATTAGCGGATCACAGATTTCACGGATTGAAAATGGTCTAAGAGGAGTTCCTAAGCCAACTACATTACGCAAAATAGCAGAGGCTACAGGCGTCCCGTACGAGGAGCTAATGGATCAAGCGGGGTATTTGCAGGAACAGGCTCTTCCAAGCGAAGAGGTTGTCCCAGAGTGGGCTACAAGCAAGGATAAACGTGACTTCCGTAAAATGCTGGAGGATGATGGAGAGCTGATGTTTGATGGGATTCCATTAGACAAGGATGACAAGCAGAGGATAAAAGATGTACTGACCGGCTTATTCTGGGAAGCTAAACAGATGAACAAGAGAAATAAATCCAACAACACTTAATTACTACACTAACATGCTGCAGGTGAAGAATATGGATGAACTGATTAATAATCTGATTAAAAAATATAAAACCAACTGTCCGTTCGAGCTGGCCTCAGCGCTAGGTATTCACATTCGTTTCATGAACCTTGGGACAGGTACAAAGGGATTATATTACCGAAAACTAAGAAGAAGATTTATCGTCATTCATAATGAGTTGCCAGTTGAGTGGCAGCGCTTCGTTTGTGCGCATGAATTAGGACATGACCGCCTTCACAAGGGGATTAACCGCTTTTTCCTAGAAGAAAGCTCATACTTCTCTCCTGGTAAGCTTGAGCGTCAAGCTAACGTCTTTGCTGTAAAGCTACTATCCATAGGCAGTAATCCTGAGCAAGAAGAATCCTGTAAAAGTTATTATCTACGGATTGGCATTCCACCAGAAGTACAGTTTCTTTTAGAAGAATGATAGAACATACGTTGTATGAATTTATGCGTATTTTAATTCTATACATAACAAAAAAAGCTCTTACCGAAGTAAGAGCTATCTAAGAGCAATTAAGCTGAGTATCGGGATGACACGATTTGAA
>DOJM01000074.1:3475-7876 GCA_003529225.1 Paenibacillus sp. | reverse complement strand
CGACCAGCAGCGCAAAAAACTCCTCCTCAAAATTTTTAAAAAAATCCTCCCAGTTCTCTGAAGTGCACCCCCAATAATTGCATTGGATAAAACCCCTGGTTTATCCGATGAAATTATAGGGGGTGCTTTTATGGCAATCAAGGGACAAAAGTTCAAGTATTATACGGAATCATCAAAGGAAGAGGCTATCCGACTTCATCTTGAAGAAGGCTGGAGCTATCGTCAAATTACAGAGTATCTTGGAATACATGATCAAGGACGAGTTAAACTATGGATGAGACAATATCCTGAGTGGATATGCATCATTCGAGGATAGACGAGGGCCCCCTTCTCTGAAAGAGACGGAACAAGAACGAGAACTTCGATGATTACAGCTGAGGGTATATGTACTAAATAGTGGTTGAACATCATGAATCGGGAGGTCTGCAGCATCAAATAATGGACGAATAGCGGAGAATCTGTTGAAATAAGATTTCAAAGCCACAAGACCTAATGAAAAATGGGTAACGGATGTGACTCAGTACCGAGTTGGTAATGAAAAAATATATCTTTCAGCGATTAAAGATCTGGTACAGCTATAATATTGTTGCTTTCCATCTTACCCGAAACAATGACAATCCACTGGTTCTGGTGACCTTCCGTAAAGCGTTCTCCATACATAAAGACGTGACCGGATTGATCGTTTACAGCGATCAAGGTTCCCAATACACGTCTCATACATACCACAACATGCTGCCAAAGGTTGGCGCCCAAATCAGCATGTCTCGTCGGGGCAATTGTTATGACAATGCCTCTATAGGGAACTTTTTTCTCATCTTAAAGTAGAGTCGCTCTATCTTTATCATAGACGAAGTACGGTTGAAGCACAAAGAAGAAGAGAAATTTATCCGATTTAATAATGAGGAATGAGCGCAGCGAAAACTAAAAAAACTGACACCGATAGAGTATCGGCGTCAGTTTATGACCTGGGTTTTTTAAATGTCCACTAAATAGGGTCTTGACCACTCAGTTGAGTGGAGTCTTTTTGTTAGTTTTGCATATGAGAAATGTTCAACCTTCCACTTCACTCTTTTTCTTCCTTGAACTCTCCACCTGGCTGTAATTCAAGAAAATAAGGTATCTGTTTTCATTTAAAATAATCTGGGTTGTAAATACCCACCCTCAATCACCTTATTAAATAGAAGGCGGTTGATGCAGAGTACAATGATATGGAGTTATCTAGTATACTCTGCACTCCATCAGCTAATCCTTCAAAAAAAATTGGAGGTTTTAAAAATGGGATATCACATTATGGTTAGCTTGAGTGTAGATCGTACAAAGTTGGGTACGCTGAAAATGTATAATGATAGTGGGGCTTTAGTATTTGGCCCAAAACAAGCACTTGGCCGCTCAGAATACGGTACCAGCTGGTCTCAGCTTAATGGACATACACCGACTGGAGTATATTCAGCAACAATATCGAAAGATCCAATGCCCCAAACTACCGATAACATCCGTTCTTATGGTCCATCGAAATATATTGATATGGATCCTGTCAGTGGTAATGCGTTAATTGCAAAACAAAATGGTCGCTCGGGTCTATGGATTCATGGTGGTGCTCCTGCAGACGCAGGTGCCATTTCTTATCCGCTTCGTCCTACACATGGTTGCGTAAGACTTTCAGATAATGACCAAGCTAGTTTGATTTATGTTCTTTCAACGTTGGGTGGAGGCACTGGAAAGGTTACTATCACTGAAGCTTAATCAAAGAAGTTAAAGAAGTAGAATAAGGATGGGCTTAAAGCACATCCTTATTCTACTTTATAATTAAATTATTATTCATTCCATCTTTATCGGTAATAATTTTGTTAAGGTTGTTTGTTCGTTTTCAGTAAGATTATTGGTTACCTTGCTAATTAAATTATCTTTTAACGTATACCGGTAAAGAATCGCTGGATTTTCAGCATCATCTGTCTTACTTAAAAAATCGAAACCTTGTCCGTCCTTATGCCAAACTACAGATGTAATCAGTATAAAGTTTTTCTTAGAAAGTTCCGAANNTTATCCTCCGTATTGTACAATGCAATGTAACTAGAACCTATGTCACCAATGCTAAAAGCAATTGTATTCCCATCGGGAGACCAATTGTAACTATCTAATTTTTCACTAGAAACCACTTTATTGGGAAGGTTGTTGAGCACAGTCTGTTTTCCGCTTGAAAGACTTAAAATAATTAATCTTGATCCTTCATGATCTCTTACATGAACAGCTAACTGGTTGTTTTTAGATAATCCCACCGACTGAATACCTAATGGTTTTTTATCAAGTTCAATAGTATAAATTCCGTTACTACTTTTAGCTGTTATAGAACTAACCACTGTATTGGACTGGAAAGCTTGTTCCCCTTCGGCCTTAGAAATTGCGGCGGTAAGCTCAACGTTACCTTCTTTCCAAATAATTTGGTTATCAAAGGTCTTTATAATTGGATTGCTTTCTGATACATAATATATTGAGGAATCAAATGAATTATTTAGATTGCTTCCTACTGCCTCATTGTCCTCAACTTTTTGAGGATTAGAGTTTACACTTTTACTTTGAGATACGTTATTCTGATTAATCGATTCTTTTGAATTAGCGTTATTGTTACAACCCAGTATAGATGTCAAGGCCAACAAAATAATAGATAAATTTGCAATCTTATTCATGTTCGTTTCCCCATCCCTTCAGGACTACAGCTGAAATTCAAATTCTTAGTTTACTGTAAATCCATTTATAGTAATATTATCCTTTTTATCTTTTTATTTAGACGCTTTTCATTAGAATAAGTTGCACTAAAATTTAATAAATTACATTACTCAACTTTCGCAGCTAGATTATCAGCTGAAACCCTTAAGGGTAAGAACAGACTTAACCCTTGGTTCCGTTGAACTCTTACGAATTTACGGAATGCGCTGGGGTATAGAGACCTTTTTTAAAGTGACCAAAAGCTATTTGAAATTAGGGACAGAGTTTCAAGGTCGTTCGTTTGAGGAACTTATTAGCCACACGACCATTGTATTTAGCAGCTATTTAGCGATGGAATATGAACGACGACAAACGAATGATGACCGAACTCTCGTTGGACTTTTTTTCTGTTTGCCTATGAAGTCCGAGATTTGGACATCCAGAACGCACTTCAGCAACTTATGGTTTTATTTCTCGATCTGGCTCAAGCGAAAATAAAAAAAAGAACAAAAAGTCTGTTTTTGTCAAATACATGATTGGATCTCTTGTTTCCCCAGCTATATCAAGGGTTTGTTTAAAGATTTAAGCTGCGAATGTTGAGCGACTTAATAATACGCTGTATAAGAACCAAGCACGCGAACCTAAATGATTTAAGGATTATTCATATAAATTAGCCGGGCATATTAAGCGCTCAAGGCTTTTTTCTTTTCTGCTGACTCCTTCAAATTTGAGTTTGAGTTGCACCGGTGTTGATTGGTCTTTGGGATATCCAAAAGAGTTGCCTATCTTAACTGCTCATTTCTTTATTCGTCTTACAATTAATTTGAATATATTGTTTTTTTTTGAATACTTTAGCAACTTATTCGAAATTCACTCGTCTATATATGTGTGAAAATTTACTTTAATTGGAGATGATGGAATGAAAATTTGGAAATCATTATTGTTAATATTAAGTACTGCAATAATCTTATCAGGAACAAGTATGGCGGCTTCTGTATCTAAAATTGAAACTTCTCAAAAGTCCTTAGATTATCAAGTTGTTCGAGCTCATAGCGATGGGGAGTTTCATAATGGTTTGCTTTTTGCTATGCTTTCTGATGAGAGCTTCATTTACTATAACATTANNAGACAATCTTATTGCTCAGAGCGACTTTTCTGAACAAAGAGCGATTGTGAAAGATAAAAGAACAAATCTTTATGGTTACATTAACACGATAGGTCAATTAGTAATTCCTTGTAGCTATAGTGAGGTTGGAAATTTTACTGATGGTGTCGCATATGTGAAAAATGCGAATACAATGGAAAAGGTATTAATTGATCGGTTTGGTAAAATCATTTCAACACTTAATTCATTAGCAGAAATTAATTCCTTTTCTGAGGGATTGGCCGTATCTTACGATAACGAAGGAGATAAAATCGGATACATCAATAAATCAGGTGAGTTGACGATTCCCTACATTTATACAGATGCGAGAACCTTTACAAATGGATTAGCCCTTACACAAAATAATAAAGGGTGGTATGGATATATAGATACTAAAGGGAATACGATTATTCCTTTCAAATATAAATCAGCTGGATATTTTTCTAATGGTGGGTTAGCTCCTGCAGAGAATTCTAATGGAAAATGGGGATTTATAGATAAAAGGGGTAAGACAGTTATTCCGTTTCAATATTATAACGCCGGTAACTTCAGCG
>DOJM01000074.1:3048-3377 GCA_003529225.1 Paenibacillus sp. | reverse complement strand
TCTTCAGATTTTTATCAGGGAGTTGCTGTCGGCATAAAAATTTCAGGCGGTGCTGTTTTGCTAACGAAGAGTACTTTATTAAAATAAACAATGCTAAGTATTTTTAAAAAGAGATGGATAAAAGGAACTCATCTCTTTTTTTGCATGCCCCTGATATATGCCAACTACTATAGTGAAAGTTTTTATGAGGGGATCAACGCGACGGTATTGGCAAAGACAAGGATCTCCATCGAGAGTTAGAATCTAAACGAGTTTTATGAGGAAACAGTACCCAAGCTATACATATTAGTTTTGAAGGTATTTCAGACGATGAGTTATCTACATATTAA
>DOJM01000074.1:2433-3033 GCA_003529225.1 Paenibacillus sp. | reverse complement strand
GAGGTCTGACGTTTTCCGAAGAAAATAAAGATGCAGACAAACACCTAACTCGGACCAGCACTGATGCCCGTCAAGTCGGTTATGTCAGACTCTACGCGGAAGGTACTACAGCAGTTACAATCCTGGTAGTTCTTTAGGTTGAATCGCAACGCTGCTTCTGACTGCTGTTACAAGGAACTAACGCCACTTCGAGTTGATCTCCTAGCTTTTTTTGGACGTCGATTCGTTCGGTGCGGTAAATGTTCGTATTCAAGCAGCAAAATCAAGATAGTAATAGCCACCAGTTTAGAATTGATCGCCGGTCGTGAGCCTGTAACTAGTACAGGCTGCTTCAACTGCCATTTTCCATCCGCGAGCCTAAACGCGAGAAATTAGCTCACGATGTGCCAGGTATAAGTTTGAAGGTTAGTAAAAAACTTTAAGTTCTTCTGACAAGGTCCTTAATGAGGATCTGAGCATTAGGNNGGCTGCACAAATTGGCGGTGTTCAAGATGGCACACTCGAGATTAGGAGAATAGGATATACGCGAAAAAACCCCTTCCGACTTCCTATTTGGAAATCGAAGGGGTTTTTTTTGCCGTATGCAGATTAGCTGTAGAC
>DOJM01000074.1:568-2411 GCA_003529225.1 Paenibacillus sp. | reverse complement strand
CTGTAGACTGAAGTGAGTAGTGAGTAGATGCTTTCTACTGGCATAGATTAATCATGAGTATAGAATTTCACTTCGGCAAGTTCAGTAGATATCCAGGAGTAGTTAATAGTTTTGCTATTGAAATTTGAATTACCAGCTTGAGCAACTTGTACTTCTTTAAGTGTAGTAATTGAAGAGCCCTTAGGTCTTACAACCACTACATGGCCGTGGTCGGTACCTGGACCTCTCCGTATACCAATTGTCGGATATCCAAGATTTCCGCGTTGTTGTGCAACAAGGAAAGTAACANNAGAATACCAACCGGGAGTACTATTTCCGTACAAAGCATCAGCAATTTCATTAGCTGTAGTTCCTGGTAAGGCAGCACTCATTGCATTCATTACATCCCTTGCAAATAAGCTGCATTGAGTAGTGTCTCCTACTTTTTTATACTTTGTTGCAGTCTCCACGTTAAATCCATCAATTGTGCTGGAATAAACACTAGCAGTTCTGGCCATCTGATATTCCTCCTAATAGTTTTTAAGAGGTATGATGGAGGCGCTATACATTTTAATGGCTCCACATTAATTTGATGTTAGCATCACTGCCCTCTCATATATATAGGAAATTATAGCTCCTAAAATACAATTTATTTTTTCGGAAATCTCTGCAAAGTTTTTTGGCCATCAAGTAGGAACAAGGAAGTACTATCATGTGGATCGAAGGATATTATATTTCCAAATTCTGGATTACTGTCTTGGATTAACGTGAAAATCGCTTGTGCACTAATATCGCCATATCCATAGAAGGAGACAATCGCACGCGGCTTATGAGTAAACATTCCTGTGCACAGCGCAAGGAAACCACCTGCGGAGCTTCCCACCACAGCAATCCTTGAGGGATCAATGGAAAATTCCTTGGGTCCTTCATTCACTAACCAAAGAAGGCTGTCTTGGACATCTTCAAGGATGTCAGATAGGGTTGATCTAGGAGCTAATCTATAATCAATCGAAAACAGCGCAAAGCCATTATTGGTGTAGAGTTGTATCATTTCCTCGGGTAGATCTTCTCGATCACCCCAAAGTAGGCCGCCTCCGTGAATGTATACAATAGCAGGGGCTTGGGAACGGTTTGTTTCANNACGGTCTTCTTCATAGCTATCCATTACACCTCATCAAGTAAGTAATTTTTAAAGACTAGCACTACCTCTATTGTATATCATTCACGAATTTGGATGAAACCATAATCATGAATACCCAGGATTGGAGATACTGGCATGGATAGAAAGAGAAGATATCAGGCTTTATTTGATAATATTAATCAATATAACTCGGGTGAGAAGGGCATCACTAGAATTGCCTATACAAATGAAGAGCAGACTTGTACGAGTGCTTTTATGCGGATGTGTAAGGCTGAAAACTTAGATATCCGGATGGATCATTGCGGAAATGTGATTGCTAGAAGAAATGGAAAGATAGATGGACTTCCGCCCGTTGTAATGGGCTCTCACTTGGATACGGTTTATCAAGGAGGGAAATACGATGGGGTAGTAGGTGTAACGGCTGCGCTGGAAGTGATCAAACGTCTCAACGAAAAAGGGATTGAAACGGATCATCCGATCGAAATTATTTCATTTGCCTGTGAAGAATCCTCGCGGTTTGGTATTTCAACAGTAGGCAGCAAAGTAATGGCAGGGTTATTTCAGAAGGAGAAATACAAAGATTTAAAGGACAAAGATGGGATTACCATGGAAAAGGCATTTTCGCTATGCGCATTAGATTATAACAGTATTGATCAGGCGAGTAGAGGGAATGAAGAACTAAAAGCGTTTTTCGAATTACATATTGAGCAAGGTCCCGTCTTA
>DOJM01000074.1:0-373 GCA_003529225.1 Paenibacillus sp. | reverse complement strand
ACGTGTGTTAGACCATTTATATCAAACGATATCCTCAGTACAAGAAAGCAGACAACTTGAAATTGTGAGTACGGAAATCATCTCCGAGGAACCTGTCCTATTATCGGATGAGATCAGTCATGTTCTAGAATCCATTTGTGAAGAGAAGGGGATATTAAGTCAACGGATGATCAGTGGGGCAGGGCATGATGCCATGAACATGAACAAACTTTGTCCAGTAGGGCTTATCTTTGTTCCTTCTGTAGATGGACTTAGTCATCATCCCAATGAATATACAGATATGGACGATATCATTATGGGGATTGATATATTAGAAGAAGCTGTTCTTCGTTATGCGTTCGTAAGACAGGCTTAGGTTCATCTTTCACAGCCT
>DOJM01000190.1:22398-22717 GCA_003529225.1 Paenibacillus sp. | reverse complement strand
ACGAGCTTAGTTGTTCAAGCAACGGATACGAGGTTAACGAAGTCACTGAAACCTTTCCATTATTAATGACGGGTTCCGATTTGAAGCATCGTTTCCTTCTCTGCGAGTTACCTTTATTTCTTGTGGACGGTAAAAATCCTCCCTCACACAAAACAATATTAAAATTCTACCTCATTCTTTGACAAGTTTCTTTACTTATTTTCATAGCAAATGCCATAGAAATGTTAAAGAAGTACCCTCTCCCTTAAAAAATCTGATGATATAGTTATTGTAGAATACATTTTGATAATATTGAAAGGATCCTTATTAATATGGCAGT
>DOJM01000190.1:13331-22341 GCA_003529225.1 Paenibacillus sp. | reverse complement strand
CGCAAATAAAAAGGCAGTTGAATGATGGCACGAAAATTCGAAAAGAAAAAGAAATTGTTGAAAAAATGATTCGTGTATATTGTAAGAAAAAACATCATCAAAAAGTCTTATGCGAGGAATGTCAGGGCTTAAATGAATATGCTACAAAAAGACTATCTCTCTGCCCATTTGGGGAAGAGAAAACAGCATGCGCAAAGTGCCCAATTCATTGTTACAAAACGGAGTATCGTCAAAAAATTAAAGAGGTTATGCGTTTCTCAGGTCCATGGATGCTATTATATCACCCAGTTGAGTCCATTAGGCATATCCCTCTACCTGGTAAGTTAAGAAAGTAGCATATAATTAAAAACAGCAGCAGTCAATGACTGCTGCTGTTTTGGATGCGTGTCGAGGTGCTCGGAGCGCACTCATACCTATCTCATCGCTTTAGCTAGCTCTGTGAAAATAACCCCAAGCGCGTAAGCTCCCGCATCCGGATAACCAATGCTGCGTTCACCTACCGTACCTGCTCTTCCCATACGGGCAACAATGTCCGAAGTCTTCTGTGCACCGAGAACCGCCGCCTCAGCAGCTTTGACAGCTGCCAGCTTTATATCTTCGCCTTGTTCTGCGCTTTGTGTCCAGGCATCCGCAAAAGGTACAAGCGCATCAATTAATGTCTTGTCTCCAACGACAGCACCTCTCCCGAAAGATCTTTCGCCCGTATCTTGAATTCCTTTGACGACCGCTTGCATCATATTGGCAAATTCCTGAATGGATAACTCCTGCTTCTGCTGCGCAGTCTTGCTCGCAGCGCGGAAGCCTGATCCCCAGATCGGTCCAGAAGCTCCTCCACAATGCTCCATAATGATCAATGAACAAGCATCAAGGAAGTCACTGATATTGCTGAGATGGTTAGATAGAATATCTTCCCATTCTACTTTCAACTGCTTAAAGCCCTTGGCTACGCTCATCCCAAAATCACCATCTCCGGCGTGGGCGTCTAGTTCGCAGAACGGTACCTCATTCTCAATAATGACCTCACTCATTTGATCCATCAAAAATACGATATTTTGCAAGGAAAACTGGTTGTTCTTAATTACCGCTGCTTCAGCATCCGTATTATTCTTAAAGGATACCGTGCTGTCTGCTTTCTCTTCCTTGATAACTTCCGTATAGTTCACAGGCTCAAATGAACCTTTAACCGACAATGCTGGTGTATCGCACGGAGCAGACAACCATTTCTTCAGCGTCTCATCCAGCTTCATAATTGACACTGATGCGCCAGCCATATCGATGCTGGTCATATAGTTGCCGACAAATACTTTAAACACTTGCTTATTCTTGGACGTCAATTCACGGATCACAGAATTATTCAACAAATAAAGCTCTTGCAGTGGTGATCCACCAAATCCATTGATCAGAACAGCAACTTCTTGTTGCGACTCATCGTTCATCTGCAAGTTGCTCAGCAAGGACGTGACCATTCGCTGCGCCAGTTCATCCGCTGACACGGCTTTTTCTCTGCGAATTCCAGGTTCACCGTGAATTCCAACACCGTATTCCATCTCATCCTCTTCGATATGAAACGTCGGGGTTCCTTTGGCAGGAACGGTGCAAGATGTAAAGGCGAANNTGTTGTGCCGCTTCTTTTACTTCCGTCAGTGACAATCCTGCTTCTGCCGCAGCCCCGGCTACTTTATGAACGAGAACGGTCCCGGCAACCCCTCGTTTCCCTACGGTATAGAGACTGTCTTCAACGGCAATGTCATCCTCTACTTTGACATATTCAACTTGTATGCCATCTTCACTTGCGAGATGAGCCGCATTTTTAAAGTTCATGATGTCACCGCTGTAGTTCTTAATAATTAGCAGCGTTCCCTTTTTACTTGCAGAGCTACGGATCGCTTGGTAGACCTGAATCTGGGATGGAGAAGCGAACACATCACCGCACACGGCTGCATCCAGCATACCACTGCCTACAAACCCGGCATGGGCCGGTTCATGCCCACTTCCGCCACCGCTTATAAGTGTAACTTTATCGCTGTTGATCTCTTTTTTAGAAATCACTTTGAATTTATCGTTAAAATCCAGCTCAGGATGCGCTAAGATAAGTCCATTGCACATTTCCCGGACTAGCGTTTCCGGCTTATTCATAATTTTCTTCATCTTAAAGCTCCTTACTTAATTTATATTGACGGCCTAATTGGTCGGCAGCCATAATCGCCGATGCTACGGCTTCTTCTGTAATTGGGAACGGCATCGAATGAATCGATTCTTCAGCAATACAAGCTTTTTTTGCAACCTCAAGAAGTTCTTCGTAAGTGACTTGCTCCACTCCGATATCTGCTAAGCACACCGGAAGCCCAATAGACAGGCAGAAATCTAACACTTCTTTTAATTCGGTACGGTCAGCATTTTCAAGCACCAATTGAGCAATCGTACTGAAGGCTACCTTTTCGCCATGATAATAATGATGCGTTCCTTCTAAAGCTGTTAAACCATTATGGATCGCATGAATCGCTGCCAACCCTCCACTTTCAAAGCCCAGTCCCGATAACAAAATATTCGTTTCAATAATATTCTCCAAGGCTGGTGTTACGATATTCAAATCACAAGCCTGCTTCGCTTTATAGCCATTTTCAAGCAAAGTGTCATAACACAGTTTGGCAAGACCTAGTGCGGTTATTGTTCCTTTAGCTTCCCCACAAACTCCTTCACGTACCCCGCAAGGTAGACCCGCATTCACATTGGAATATGAATTTGCTGTGGCTCTCGCTTCAAAATAAGTGGAGAGTGCATCTCCCATCCCTGCAACAAGAAATCTTGTTGGCGCTTTGGCAATGACTGTCGTATCGATCATGACTACACTTGGGCTTTGCTTGAAATAAGCATAATCATCAAACTCACCTTCTGGGGTATAGAGTACCGCGGAGTGGCTTGTTGGTGCATCAGTGGCTGCTATCGTTGGAACGATAATCAATGCTTCTCCTTCTGCTACGCATTTTGCCGTATCAATCGCCTTACCTCCACCCAAACCAATCGTACATGCACATTGATGTTCCTTAGCCAGGGCCTGTAATCTTGCGACTTCTTGTCTTGAGCATTCCCCATGGAAGCCACTTTCAACAAGCGTTATATTAAATTTCTGTTTAGTTGACTCCAATTTATCTTTCACACGTGTAACATCATCGGGATGTGCAATGAGCAGTGCGGAATCACCGAATGTTTTTACAAAATAGCCTAAATTCAAAAGTTCATTCTCACCTTGCACATATTTCGTCGGACTGATAAACGCTCTTCTCATTTTCATTCCTCCTAGGTTGTATATAGTTATTATTATAGATTGCTCTAATTCGGTATGCATGAAACAATAAGATCGGAATAAAGCGTTTTCTTATCATGTTTTTTTGTCTTCTCTTAAAGAAATTGTATTATCTTGTCCTTTAGTACAAAAATTCGCTATAATGTACATTATGTTTCTATAACTTTCCTAGGAGAATATCGTGATGCCTAAATCTCGATTTAATTTAGAAGAAATTATTGATTTAAAGAAATGGGAGAAGTTGCAGGACTCCTTATCGCTTGTTACTAAAATGGCCATCCTTACCGTTGATTATAAAGGCGTTCCCGTAACTAAGCACAGCTTCTGTCAGCCTTTCTGCCAAGGCGTACGCCAAGATTCTAACCTCTCTCAGTACTGCCAAAAATGTGATGCTCGTGCCGGCATTGAAGCTGTACGCCAGAACAAGCCTTATATTTATTTATGCCATTTCAACATTATCGATATCGCGATTCCAATTATTATTGACGATCAATATTTGGGTGCAATTATGGCCGGACAGCTTAAGCTTCGTGAACCTGATGAGTCACAGCTGGAGCAGATAGTATCAAGGCCACCTAATGTTGAGTCGAACTTGAAGTTTCAAGCGCTCAAAGAGGATTACGAAGCACTTCCTGTCCTATCCTACGATGGAGTAACCAAGTGCGTGGACCTACTTCTACAGTTAAGTACTTACATCGTGGAAGAAGCCATTCAAAAGCGTACTACCGTTGAAATGTACAAAAGAGTACTGACCACAGATATTGATATATCTGCTTCAGCAGAATCTTTCGAGGAGACAGACCTTACTTATCGCAAAATTCAGT
Source organism: Paenibacillus sp. (assembly GCA_003529225.1). Classification (GTDB taxonomy): domain Bacteria; phylum Bacillota; class Bacilli; order Paenibacillales; family Paenibacillaceae; genus Paenibacillus_AQ; species Paenibacillus_AQ pseudetheri. The sequence goes on along the minus strand of DOJM01000190.1, from coordinate 18,213 downwards.
CTCTGCAGCAAGAGTTGTCAGGAGCGCTTATTGAGACCAAATTGAAAAATGGAGCACAAAAGTTCGTCTCTTCAAATGCAGTGCTTCAGCCTGCGTTCGATTACATCTATGCGCACAAAAATGAAAATTTCAGCCTAAAAGAAATGGCCAAGCTTTGTCATATCAGCCCTAGTTATTTCAGTCGCATATTTACAAAAGAAACAGGCGAGAACTTCTCCCTCTTCGTTGCCAGGCTCAAAATTGAATGGGCCAAGCAGTTGCTGGAAACCACAGACGCACCTATTAATCAAGTGAGCGANNAGAGAGAAATCTGTGATTTCGCCCAATATTTCCTCGCTGATCTTTCCCTCTCTGTTTATAATAAACGTGGCAGGAAGTGCACTAACTTCGTATGCAGCAGATATTTTTCCGGTGATATCGATGACAACGGGAAAAGAAAAACGATGATCCTTAAGATATTCTGATACAGTCCCTTTAGACTCCCCAATATTAATAAACAAGGTTTTAATTTGAGAACTAGTGGGTTTGTGAATGTCATTCAGAAGGGGCATTTCTCGCACACATGACGTGCACCAGGAAGCCCAAAAGTTAAGCACCACAATCTGTCCTTGGAAATCGCTTAAACGGACCTTTTTATCTTCTATAGTAGTAGCATCAAATTCGGGAGCGATAGAGCCCACTGCAATCCTCTCAGATGAATCTCTTGTTTCATTATGGCTAAAAACCCATACAACAGTCGTGACAGCTGCGATAATCACCAGCAAAGCAATGATGCGACGTATGCTCATTTCAGACCCAGACTATGATTAAAGGCTGTATACAGTGAACCAAATTTCGCATGAAATTCTTTGGTCGGACCTGAGCCAACATTTCTTCCATGACTTAGAAAAACAATCTGATCGGCGATCTTATCAGCGATTTCTAACTGGTGTGTGGAGNNCGTCCATAATTAGCAACGAAGGTTTGGCCAGCAATGCCTGAGCAAATAAGATACGCTGACGCATTCCTTTTGAAAAGGTGTTGACCAAGCGATTTCGTTTGTCCTCTAGACCTACTAACGCAAGGACCTCATTGACTCTCGCTTTACGATTGGGTACCCTACGGAGAGCCGCCCAAAAAGTCAGAGCTTCCTCTGCCGACAGCCCCTGATTGAATTGATAATCATCCGGCATATAACCAATTTGTTTCGAGAATTGTTTGCGTGATTTGTGCCAGTATAAACCACCCACTGAGATTTCGCCCACCGAAGGCTGAAGAATACCCGCAACCATTCGCAAAACGGTACTTTTGCCAGCCCCGTTACCGCCACATAGTGCAAGTATGCTCCCAGTGGGGATTTGAAAGCTAATCTCTTCAACTATTGTTTGCTTTTTAATAACCTTAGAGATTCCTTTTACATTCACTAAGGGGTTATCCACGGGAGCGCCCCCTTTCCCATATCCAATATACAAGCAGGATCGAGCTCAACATCCAGACTAGACAGACTCCCATAAACAACAAACTACCCTTCGAACCATTTATCCATTCTACCCATTGGTAATATTCAGGTCCCAGCACTGAACCTCCGCCCAGCCTAATTACAACGAATAACCGAACAAGCTCTGCTGGGTTGAGTATTGTGAATACGACCAGCAAGGGCTTAATCCAGAGATAAGGCATTAAACCTAAAAAGGCGATCAAAAAGGTCGGCCACCCTATTACTGTGAAAAACCACACAGCAACAGAAACAGTCAGCGCCTGCCAGCGGTTTCTTGATAATGAACCGATAAACAAGGCGATGGTCAAGAATAGTAAAACAAGTCCTGCGGAAAAAAACAAAAATAGAAAGTAAGTAGTAGGATCATAGGCCATGCCCAAGAATCCACTAATCATTCCCATTAAACCATAGCCGAAAGCCACAACTGTAAGTAATACGACAGCCAGACCCACATACTTTCCAAGAATAAATGACAACGTTCCTATTGGATAAGTAGATAAAAGCTGCCAACTACCTTCTTCCTTTTCTGAAGTCAGTGAAAAAGAGCCTAAAAATAAGGTCATAAGCGGCAGCAGATACAAAATCAGACTTAGCATGGAACCTGTAACTGCGGTATAGCCTTGAATCTCATTTTGTGCATTAATCAGCAGTAAGCCAAGACTAAACGCACAAAATAATGCCAAAAAAGAATAAGCCCATGGATTTCGAAACCCCATTTTAATCTCTCTGCGTGCGACTTGCAGGATATCAACCATTACATATCCATCTCTTTATCCGATGTCATACCTTCCATTTCCTCAGACTTATGCTCGTCCATATGACTTTCTCCGCCATTCATATCCATTTGCATCATATCCTTATTTTGTTTCCATTCATGCTTGGACAGATCACTTACTGACAGAACGCTGCCAACACCTTGCTCCTTCACAAAAGCTTCGGCTGAAGCAGTGTCCTTGAAGCTGATAACTCCATACGCCATAGGTGTGCGTAGTGTCTCATCATAGACAAAGCTGGCCTTACTGAATTCTACCCATTCTTTGTCGTTATAGTCACGGACATAGTCCTTTCCGATGTTTTTGGTTCCATTCTTGTTCTTCCATTCATTCATACAACCAATATCATCAAACTTATAATTCTTCCCGTCTTTTGTTGTTAGTTGTGTAGCAAAAGCATCGTCCTTAACCTGCATATTGCAAATCGCGCAAATATCAACTTTTTCATTAATCGCCAACGGTTCAAACTTTTTGGAGCCACAAGCCGACAGAATTAACAAACCCATCATCATCATCAGTACTAAACTCCATTTTTTCATAACCTTAATACCCCCATATATAGTATTGTGATCACAGCGAAGAACAAAAGCAGCCAACCCACTACCATTACTGACCCTTGCCCCTCACTTACTTGTCCAACATTTGCATGAACTGAATCCAATTGCATAAGTGGCTCTGGATCAGTGGACCATTGTTCTTTATCATTTGTATACAGATCGCTTAAAAATGTCATGCCCGGTGATTGAAAAAAGAGCTGATATGCAGCATTCTCTGTAACTAATTGCTGATAAAATGGATTAATAGCATATGGCAGATCACTTACACCATCACCCGATACATCCAGCCCTTCGAATGAATCCCAAAAATTTCTCGTCATCTTATTATTCTTGGAATCTGTTGCCTCTGCTTCAATCACATTTGCAATAAAAGCATTCTTCTGAAAGCGGTTGCCTTCAGAGCCCTCAAATTGAATCCCAATATAATTTCGGAGCACCATATTATTCTGGAGAGTGTTGTCGGAGGATTGTTGCATATAGATTCCTACCCGATTTCCTTCCACGACGTTATTTACAAACTGAGAGGTACGAACGTCAAAGAGCAGGATTCCTTGAGAATGAACATTCTGGTTTTGTTTACGAAAAGAGTTTCCTGATACCATAACGTCGCTCACTCCCATCACCATCGCGCCAGTAATGTTGTATTCTCCAATATTGTTCGTAACAGATGATCCATTGATATACATACAGTGAACACCGTATCGCAAATGATAGAGCCGATTGTGATCAACCTTTGTATTGCGACTCTTTTCTAAATAAATGCCATCTCGGAGATAAGAGATTTCATTCTCTCTGATATCTGAACCATGAGAGTTATAGAGATCGATGCCATTACCTCTTTTTCCCGAAGCAGCACCTTTAGGTATAAACCAACGGATTTTATTGTTTACTATAACTCCACTATCAGCCTCACGTAGCATAATGCCAAAGCCAAATGTATGTATGACTAAATCTCTCAAAGTTACCTGATCTGCTTCCACCCGAATCGCCGCTGCTTCTCCCCCGTTATCCTGCTGTATATTAAGTCCTTGAAGCTTTACCCCATCAGCCTGAATCATAACTGCAACCTCAGCATCGGGAGATGAATTTAATAGTGTTGCCCTTCCTTCCCCGCTAATCGTCAATCTTTTGTTAATATAAACCGGGCCGAGATAAGTACCTGGAGCTAAAGTAATTGAATCTCCAATTTGTGCCGCATCAATAATCGGCTGAAGTGGCATCGCTTCCGAATTATTTGCACGAGCCCTTCCGCTGTAGGTCGTGATTATTAAGAAAAGGCTGAATAACATCATGATCAAAACTCTGTAGTGACAGAAACTTTTGCGTATAACCATTGTTCACCCCCTTGTCAGCGATTCATTCTCTAATTAATCATTCCCATTCAGAGAACGATCATCACAACTAATTGTAAAGAAAAGGAAGTTGCATGCCTATAGCTCAATGTAGCTATCCCTAATGAAAAGATGTGTCTGAATTGTGAGTTATATCACATCAATTGATATCCCGAATGTGTACCCATATTATAAAAAAAACCGCGCATAGCGCGGTTCCATTAGGGTTGCTTATTATCCATAAGAAATTGATAAACGGCCATCATTTCTTGTTTATTCAACTCCCGAATACGATTGAAAATTGAAATATCTGCTACAGCATCAATATTTGAGCTTTCAGTCGCGACCTCACTAACATTACCAGTTAGCCAAGTCTGCACATCAATGCCTTCAACCATTTCCTTACGACCTTCATCATTAATGCCACTTGCATAGCAACTAACACATGGAATCGTTAATTTATAAACACCATCATGGAGTCCATCTTCTGAAATGACTTTCTTTCCTTTACAGAATGGACATGGATGACTGGCTTTTATCTTATTAATTAACGTGACCAATTTTTTGTAACCAAATGCTTCATAAACATAGGTCAGTTTTTTGTATTTTCCATTCGTGAAATACTTATCAATGATGTATTCTCTGGTTTCGGTGATATTATCAAAATCACAAATCGTAATCCGATTATTCAAGCTAATAGATTCAATACTGCCGCTAATATTGCCCCAGAATGGCAGTGCATTT
>DOJM01000190.1:11744-13302 GCA_003529225.1 Paenibacillus sp. | reverse complement strand
AGTTCAAACATTTTTAGAGCAACTTGTGTCTCCCTTGGTAAAAGCGAGACTTCCTCCGTCAGAACCATATCGCCGCCGACAATGGCCTTCATTTTTTGGAGTACCTCTAAATTACCAACGGTTCTAAACACTTGATCAAGAGGTTGTCCAATGATCTCGCGAATATCCGTGTCGCCAAATTTTAGCTTCTTATGGTGATTAAGTACGGTTCCTTGACAGATGGGACAGGTAATCATTATTTTGGATTGTTTGATATGCTCTTTTATAATCGCTTTCGATATCACCATGTAGTTCCCAATGATGTAATTAAACCCTTCCCAAGTTCTCGTTGCCTTGCTTGCTTTATCATAAAATGACTTTTCCCAATATCCGTACAAAAATGTATGTTTTTCTGCTTCTGTCAAATCATTGTAGCTTTTACTCAAATCCTGGCCAAGTTCATTTTTTATTTCTGCAAACAGGAACTCTATTTTGGCATGCTGATAGAATTTCAACACCTCCATCACGTCCGGATGTAAAAGCCCGTNNCGTACCAAAAAGTATGCTTTTCTGCATCCGTCATCTCATTATAACTCTTACTGATATCTTGTCCGAGTTCATTCTTAATCTCATCAAAGATGAATTTTATTTTGGGGAATTGATAGAATTTCAGAATATCCATTGCATCTGGGTGCAATAAGCCATCCCAAAATGGCACATTTTTATCCTGAAGAACAACTTCAAAATCAAATTTTTCAATGACTCGGCGTCCCTTGCAGCATGGACAATGATTGTCTTGATTATAGAAATCGAAGCTATTTGTATCTTTATTGGTTGGATGTGCCGTTACAATTTGGTTGATCAAGCCACCAATTTCATATAGAAAAGTATATTGACTATATAAGTGTCTTTCCAGATCAATGGCGATGACAGGTGCAATGGTATCTGATTCATATTCACCATATATCAAACGCGCCATAGAAGATAAGCTTTTTAAGATGCCACCTTTATAAACGTTTTCCGCATTTTTAAAGTAGGCCATTTGATTTTCTTTTAAATAGTTAATGCCATTTTGTTGACACAGTGTTGAAGAAATCTGCAATGGGGCGACATGATCTTCACTATTTTGTTGGCGATAATACGCTTCGTGGCTGAGGACATCGAGTTGCTCCACCGGTTCAAGCTGTCTTTTGCCAAAATCAACGATAAAATCAGAGTTTTCCAGCATATACGAGTTATGTTCAATCATCATAATGGAGACAGCTTCATCCTGAAGAATGACTCTAATACTATCAATGAATTGATTTAGAATATTTTGTGATAGCCCTTTGGAAGGCTCATCAAAAATGAAAAGCGTATTTGGGTTTCTTGAACCCGAAAACAGCTCAGAGACTAAATGAACACATTGAAATTCACCTGTGGATAAAGACTGTGTTTTTCTTTCCAACGTTAAATAACCCAGCCCAAGCTTGATTAACAAACTTAAGCGTTTATGAGCGATGTCTTCATTCGGAAGTTCTTCAATAATATCTTCAATCGAGCGCTGAAAAATATCATCAATCTCTTCANTATATNTTGT
>DOJM01000190.1:7845-11739 GCA_003529225.1 Paenibacillus sp. | reverse complement strand
TTCTNNTACTATCAAGAAATGTCGCTACGGTAGAACGACTAGTAATCGATTGGTTACGATCTTGCCCAACAATGACCAGCTTATCTTTGGGATATTGCTTCACAAAATCTTTGGACATACACTCATTGACCAGTGTAGATTTACCACATCCAGATTCACCTGTAAACGTTACAAGTCTATTACGGGGGATCTGAATTTCGGCCATTTGAATATTACGACAGTAAAGATCTTGAAAATGATAGTATTCTGTTGGTTCAGCCTGATTTATCTCTCCATTGATGGGGGCAGGACGTGGCGATTCTTCAACGATTTTCCCGCCGTATTTTCCGCTTCCTGGTCCAAAGAACAATTGATCATCCGTTATGTCTAATACCGTGTCAGAATGATCAATGAGCCAAATTTGATTCTTAAAACCTAATTGTTTAATCTGCTCTAGTATTTTCAAAAGGGTTTGGTGATCCAGACCCACGGAGATTTCATCTATGATAATTATGGTGTTTTCACTGGTTGCCATGAATTCCGCTAAGTAAAGTCGTGTTAACTCTCCACCTGACAAGGTGCCCATAATCCGATTTAAAGTTAAATAACCAATATTCATGTGGATTATGTTTTTTAGAATATTTTGTTTACCTTCACTAATTCTCAGAACTTCTGCTAGAGAAAAAATGGTTTCAATACTTAAGTCGTTAATATCGGAAATACTCTTCTCTTGATCCAATAACTCCATTTTGTATTGTTCAGTTTGGTGATTATACCGCTTCCCCTTACACTTTTTGCATTCAACATTCTTAGTAGTTCCGCGACCTTTACAATCTGGACACCAGCCTAATTCATTATTAAATGAAAAAACCTCTGGAGATAGGTTATATTGTTCAGCAATCGCAACACGAATCTCTGTGAACACACCCGTATGTGTGCCAATGGTTGACCGAGGATTAGATGAAATGGATGATCTCCCTAGAAAAAGTACGAGTGGCATTTCTTCCATCTGAATTGCACTGAAATTAGTTTCCATAATGTTAGGGAATAAATACTGATATTCTGCCTTTGGCAATAAAGAAACGAGACGTTTCTTGGATTCTTCGCCGATGGTTTGACAAAAGGTTGTTTTGCCAGAACCGGACAAACCCGCAATCCCCAGGGATTTATCTCCTGGTAATACTGCATCTAACTTATTAATATTGTTCGCAATTAATCGGTTTATTTTCATAGTGGTATCATCTCATCTCCATTCTCTTCATTTAGTATTGTCATGATTTATTCCATTAAAAAGGGCACTTTCCGTGTTTCAGAAAAGCGCCCTATTCTTGAAATTACGATTCTGCTAATACTTTTTCAAGCTGACTGCCCATATTCGCCCAAGCATATTTAGCTCCCTCGATAGCACCTTGGCGGGCTTTGGTCTCTTCACTAAATCCAGATTGACCAAGCTGTAGATGAACCTTACCATCTGACTCTTTGCTCAGAGTCCAAGTAACTGTAGTGCCTTCTCCAGCACTATGCCAAGTATAGGATAATGTATGTGGCTCGTCTACTACGAGAACCTCGCAATCTACAATACCATCCCACCATTCATTTGGCTCTGCACGAAATTGAAATTTATGCCCTACGACTGGCTTAAAGTCATTACTCCAAATCCATTTCGCAAGTGTATCAGAATCCGTTAAAGCATTCCATACCTTCTCGATGGAGCTTGTAAAATGATAATCTAAGGATACATCTGGTTTCATTATTCTTCCTCCAATAATAGTTTTAGTTTATCGATTCTTTCTTTCCAGAAACCTTCGTAAAAAGATACCCAATCCCGAATTTCTTTCAATGGATTGGCATTCAAACGATACCTCGTTTCTCTACCAACCTTTCGAGCAACTACAAGATCTGCATCTTTAAGAATAGACAAGTGCTTAGAAACTGCAGTACGACCCATTTCAAAATGAACCGTGATTTCATATAGGGGTAATTCATCAACATCAGCCAGGATTTGAAGTAATTTTCGCCTTGTTGGATCTGCAACAGCGTCATATACATCCCTCACTTGACTATTATCGTTCAAAACCACCCCCACCTTTTCCGTAATATTACCTGTAGTATAACCGATTATACTTCATCATTACCTAATTGGACACCATTTAGTGTCTAATTGATTATAGGACACCAAAAGGTGTCGTGTCAAGGTACTTAAAATTTTATTGTCTGATTTTTTAATGGAATGAGGAATAAATATCGGTGCCTTGTTATTTTATTGCTCCCGTTCCCTGTATAGAAACTTTAACATTTACATCAAAAACAGCTTCGGGATAAATAGACTGCCATTGCTCCCATTCCTTATCCCCTTCATGCCGGGTAGCTCTATAGAGTAATCCAAATCCGAACGGATCTATCCCGTTTTTTTGCAGCTTTTTCAGCAAGCTTGATATCTTCGTCCTTTCTTCCTGTTCAACATACTTTTCAAATTTAGTCCAATTTTCTTCATACACCTGATTTACGAATTCTTCTACAACTCCACGCATTTGAATAGATACACGAATAACTGGTTTATTCTTATTGTTTGTATCAATCGTATAACGTCTCTTCAACTGTTCAATAGCCAAGACAAAAGGTTGATCTACCATTTTTGTGGTGATTTCGAAATGAGGATAGCTATGAAGAAGTTCTTTAAAGACGCGCGTTTCATCTGTTGTCAAAATCGTTTTTATCTTATGTTTGTCTAAAAGAGCAACCATATCAATTTTGTATACCTCTTTTTCGGTCTCGATAATAGGCAAGTAGGGGTCTATGCCCTTTTCCGTCGTTCGACGATAGAAATCAAAAAGGTGTTCGGGAACCGTGAACGATGAGATTGATCCCGATTCGGACAGGCTTAATAACAATGCATTACCTGAAAAATTTTCTGATTTTGGTTTCATTTTAAGAACAGTCTCCGCGTTGGGCTTCCCTAATGCCACCATCCCCTCCATCGGAATATCGAATCTTCTTGACAGCCAATTAAGTGGCTCGTTGATACTCTCATGGGCTAATGATTCACCCAAAATGCATATTTCTAAAAGACCAAAATTTAGATCTTTCGATGATTTTGACCTTATTCGTCCGATCGCGCCTGATATCGTTTCGGAATTTTCGCTTATAATTTGAATATTATTCACAGAAGGATCAAATTTTTGAGCAGGTAAAGCTAATTTCAATGTCACGCGATATGGATTTTTTACATCATCTGATTGATCTACTCCGATGGCGATTACGAAAATTCGTTTGTCGATATCCTTGAATGCACAACCCGATTGTATAACCACTGTAAAGCAGAGAACCAATAGGATAATGTTTCTCATACTTTACGCTTCCATTTCATTAGTGCAAACAACGCAACAAGCGCGACCATCAGAAATTCTGTATAAAATCGCAACTCAAGCCAATTGACTGTATGGTTTATGATTTGTTTTAAAGTGAATGTACTGAAGTAGATTACTGTAACAATGGTAAATAGGCAACAAATTGCCCAAGATAATAGTTGTTCCTTCCGAAGATTATTTTGAAATTTCATAGAGAAGCATCCTTTCAACAGCTCAAGTCCAACATGAATGGTTACAGACGCATACACTAAGAGCAAAAAAAGGACGATGAGAAAATAAGGCATAATCGTACGTGAGAATAATCCTGACATCATACCAATTGAATCTAATGCAGAATACGTGGGGGCTATATAATTCCCCACCCCGTAAGTGCCATGAATTCCAATGGAAATAATCAAACCAGTGACTAATATATGCAAATTAACAATAAGGACGATGGGAGTGAATTTCCATTTGATTTTACTGGGAACAACTCGATTAAATACGATTAAGCCAACAAATCCGGAGAAAACACTATTTGCAGCCGTAATCGTTCCCCATTTCGGCC
>DOJM01000190.1:0-7738 GCA_003529225.1 Paenibacillus sp. | reverse complement strand
ATAATTGAAAAAAATATTAATAATGATATTCTTGCTCCTGCCGGCAAAAACATCCGAAAGATTTCAGGCAAACCCTTCCTTGGAAAATAACCAAGTGACTTTGTCATTGTTACAAGAAATATCATGCCGCTAACCGCACTTATCACAATAGCCAGCATGCTTCCATTAAACCGTTCATTCAATAAAAGGGTATATAATAAAAGACCTGTGATGGTTATCCCATCACACCATAAAACATAAAAAACATAACGATTCAAGGAAAAATATCCTCCTTTCTTTTATAATTTTCCGAATTTTTCTTGTTCTCCGATAAACACTTTTAAATAAGGTTTCCCAAAGCTTTTTAAATCGTTCAAGTAAAGGATCAAACAAAATAGTCCTACGATTAGACCTACATATCCAAATAAACTAGCTAACAAGATGAAAGGATATTTGACAATCCGTAATGCGAAACTCATAGCATTGATCGGCACGACAAAATTGGCAATGCCAATGGCGGAAGTTACGATAATCATGATATTGCTAACTAGATTTGCCTGCTGCGCAGCTTGTCCTAGAATTAGTCCACCAACTGTCGTTGCCGCTGCGCTGATCGACTTGGGAAGCCGTATACTAGCTTCGATTAAGGTATCGATTAAGAACATCATAATGAGCACTTCAATGTACGACGGATAAGGGATACCCGCACGACTACCGGCAATAGAGAAAGCGAGCTGGGCTTGAAACAACTCAGGGTTGAAAGAGACCAGAGAAATATAAATGCCAGGAAGTAACACAGTAATGAAAATGCCGATATAACGTAGTACCACAAGGCTAAAACCGACCCATAACTGCTCAAAAGTATCATCCATTGAGGAAATGAAATCATAAAAAGTAGCCGGAGCGATTAAAACGAATGGGCTACCTTCGACAAGTAAAACGACTTTGCCTTGTATCAGATTTAACGCGACACGATCCGGTCTTTCTGTAATCATCAATGTAGGAAAAAGTGAGTATTTACGACTAGTAAGTAATCTTTGAAGGTGTGCTGCCGAAAGGATGACGTCTGATTTAATTGAATTGAGTTGCGTTTGAAGTTCGATTAATAATCCTTTATCAACCAAAAGACTATCATAAACTAAACCGACTTCAGTCTGTGGTAATCCCCTAAGCTTTCTTTGCTCATAAACAAGATTTGGAGAGGGATAACGATACCGAATCAAATTGAGATTTGTATCAATCACATCACTGAATGAACGTTGCGAGCCATAAATCGCCGTTTCCGAGCTTGCATCTCCAAGCTGATTATTGATCACTTTTTTCGCACTGAACAAGAAAATCTCATTTTCCATCTGAATACAGGCATGGCCGACCATCAACTTCTGCAAAATATCTTGTTCCTTCTCCGGATTGCTGATGTCGGGAAGTGAAGTAAGATAATCTTTGAACTCCTCTTTACTCGAGCATTCTAGTATGGAGTAGATCAGATCAGCCTTGATTTTCTTTTCATCGCAAACGCTAACCAAGTAAAGGATTTCCAACTCAATATCCTGAATTCGGACGAGTTCCTTCTTCAAATCGCTTGAGGTAGCTAGCTGCTTCTTAATTAGTTGAAAGGCTTCGATCATGATGCAACAATCCTCCGGTTCTTTTTTGATATCATTTCCTTTTATTCTGAGTTTTATCCTACCTGTAAATATACTAGTAATTGAAGGGACCATGTTTATACTCCTAGTTCTAAAACAAAAAGGCAGGAACAAGGTTTATCACCTTAGTTCCTGCCTTTCAATTACCACGTCAATTCAACTCATTTCATTTTTACTCAGTAAAGCGGCAACACTTCTTGTTTTAGCCCTGAAAAAAGATCTCCGGATTGTTCAAAAAAGGTGTCAGGTAAATGATAATAAGCATCTCCCATAGATACGACTTTTAATTCAGGAATAATATACATGCCCATATAGGTTCCATCCTTGAGGTTGAATTTTAGCTGATACGATTTCCCTTGGGATTGCGCCTCCGCAATAGCCTCGTATTCTTTATTACTTAAATCAGCAGTTTTTGCGTTGTACAGCCCATCAATGAAAGACTCCACAGAAGCATGATCTGTCAATTTTTTCAACACATCATTCCCCACATGATTAAGAACCTGGAGCTCTTTTGCATGCTTATTTAGATCAGACATATCCAGATATTCCTTAACTGTCATCGTAGAATCGTTAGTCTTCGCCACGATTTCTGCCAAATAATAATGCTCCTCAACTTTAACAGCGATGCGGAATTTGGATGGGTACGTCGNNCGAACGTGGACGAGAAATCCTTTTCTACAACTTCTCCTCCATCGTTATTCCCGATCTCTTGGTTAATATCAAAATCTATGGTTCCAAGTGATTTTTCAGGCTTCATTCCTGTGAACTTAAACTGAGCACCATCACTTACAAATGCATAACGAAATCCGTTGTAATTTAAAATTTTCCGAACTCCGGTAGGAGCTGAGACTGGTGTTTGCTGCGAGATTTGTGGTGAATTCGTTAATGAAGGTTTTAGAGGAGATGTGTAGATGGCCACTCCTAACACAAGTGCCGCACAAGCAGCCATGGTTCCCCACTTCGCATATGTTCTCTTATTAGTTCGCCTCGCTGTGTTGGCCTTTTCCACCAGATTGCCGTCTACATAACCAATAGTCTTAAAAAGATCTTTATTATTCATACGATATAGCCCTCTTTCGTAAGGTATATTTGGAGTTTTTTTCGTGTTCTGAAAAGAACCGACTTCGTTTTACTTTCACTTATTGAAAATCGCGCTGCGATATCAGCCAAAGAATCGGAATACCAGTAACGTCTCAAAAAAATATTCCGATGATCTTCATTAATCTTTAGCAGGAAATTGCTTATGGATTCAGCGATTTGTTCTTCCTCATATTGACTTTCGANNAATCATTTAATTCATCAAGAATCGTATCGAATTTTTTATTCCGCTTTTTGGCCATGTAATAATCGTGTTTATTTAACGCGATATTTCGTGTGATCCTCCCCAAAAAAGATGAGAGCTTAGCAGGAGTCTTCGGCGGTATCGTTTCCCACGCTCCTAGAAAGGTATCGTTCACGCATTCTTCCGAATCTTCTAAATTAGACAGAATGTTATGAGCAATCTTGGTACAATAATTTCTATATTTTTTGGATGTTTCTTCTATTGCTGTTTCATTGCGGGCAAAGTACAGCTGTATGATTTCACTATCGTCCACTCCATCACTTCCGTTCAGTTTGATTAAGGCCTCACTTATAAAGTAAGAAAAGAAGGGTTTTGGTTGCAAAAAAGTTTTTTCTGTCCTCAAAAGCTTCGACATTCATTGCCAATATTATGACGCGTGATTCTATCATTTTGATTCCTGAGTAATCTTCATCAGGCAATGTGCCTATAAAAAAAGCCGGTGTACCCTTTAATGGGCAACACCGGCCAATCTATTAAAAAATGAATCGCAAGCATAACCGTCTCCGATACGGATTTCCCAAAAACCTGAGAACCCTTATGCGGATCAAATTAATTAAATTAATATTTAATATCATTATTTCATTTTCTCTGGATTGCTTTAAGGAATTTCCCATTCTTAAGCAGATGGTAAGCCTTCTCGATTTCCGTAGTCTGATTACGATCTTGGGATAGAAAGTGTACTTCTGCGCAGAGCTATTTATAGCCAGCCTTCGTACCTTCGCCCAATGTCAGATTGCCGCGAAGATCGAGCGTAAATGCCGTATTCACAATTACGTTAAAATCGTAATTTCTTTATGCTTGTATGAGCAAGCTACGTGAAAAAGGCTATGCGCTATGGCTTGGTTTCTTGCGTATGCTCGTAAGTTCAAAAGCCTCTTTAGGAATACCCAGTTCTTGAGCCTTCTTCTTTTTAATCACCATAGCTTGTTGTAAGCTAGTGGCTTGAAATTCAACTATGGTGCCAAGCGGATCCTCAAATGCATAGTAACTTTTTTTATTGGACATTATCTTAGCGCCTCCTCATCTTATTCTCGAATAATTTTGCCTGACCATGTTGTCTAAAAAACTCCTTTGACAAGAGGTACAAAACATTTTCCCGCAAAGGTTACAAGTATATTATCTCGCCCGCTTACCCAATTCTCGGGCCGGTGAAGCAGCATCCTCTTGCAATGACGGATGCCGCGAGTAACCGGCATCGGGACTGTGAAGAGGTCACCGGCGAGCGTTAAGTAGCAAGACTAGGGATGTCGCCGGAAATGGTGGTGCCAAGTCGCCATTTTTGTCTGTCAATGGTGTTAGAATAGGCGAAAATTGTCTTTCTGACGATAGAAGCTCCTTTCAAAGTTCGCAGATATGACAAATCCCCCTAATAGTGTGCGTCTCATCTTAGAGAACTATGCGCGAAGGCCACCTCATAAATAAATACCGAACTCCAGTCACATCCTGCCAGTTGCAAGTAAAACATGAATCAGAACTTTACAACAAGTAAACCCATCGAATTATGGCACTGGTTTATTAAATTGGCGTTCCCCATTAGCTTAATGCGACCTTGAGTTTTTCCCAATCTTTTAGTAATGCCCAGGTTATTTCGGGCTCACTTTCAACTGATTTCATCGTACCCACATAAATATTAGATGAATTTTCATTCTTAGAATAATGCTCGATTATGTATTTAGTTGTGGCAGTTACATTAAAATTATTAACTAAGCCCATATCAACCCATAAGAGCTTCCCTTCTTCACTCTCGCGTACAGCTAAGTGTTTTGCATTTGAAAAATATACATATTGAATTCTTATTTCTGTTTCTTTAATCCGTAAAATTATGTATCTAAGCTCCAAATCTGTAAGGTCGTCGTTAGTCAAACCTGTTTCTTCCTCAACTTCCCTCAAACATGCTTCACTCGGATTACTAATTTCATCTTGCTTTAGGTGTCCTCCGATAGGTACAACCATACCTGAAACAAAACTTGCACTTTTTGGTTTCTCCATCATCAACAACTTATCGCCATGAATGAGAAAGGCTACTGACATTTGCCTTAAAGTAATCATTTAATCCCCCCCTCCCCCAACACAACATATTCCATATTGAGACTAAACTATCCTGCTCTTAACTTCAGACTAAAATTGTTAGAGGAGTATCCTTGCCCTAATTTTTTTTCATTTAACAGAAATCTCATGAAAAATAATACTATTCTAAACAAATTAGCTATAATTCTGATTCCTAAGGGGTAACTCCTTTAGAACTTAACCTTACATACTTGATGTTAGCACTGTTGGCTCTGTTGAAAGCTGTACGTTTCCTGCTACAGCTCTGGAAATCATACAAGAGCCTTCTGCTTTATGGGCAATACGAATTGCTTTATCAATATCGTCCTGTGACGCATCTTTGGTAAGTGTAATGATGGGTGAATGTTTTATCGCTTCATATGTAAAAATGTTATTTGTTACATCCACTGTCGCCTCTGACATTAAGGTCAGACTGGAAGTCGTAAGACCTGATCGCTCGAGCAAAGCTGCTAGTGTAATGAGATAGCAGGTTGCCGCGGCACCCAGAAGCATCTCATCCGGATTCGTTCCAATTCCTGGTCCGNNTGTCCAGCTTCAATCGTTCCGTCACTGTTACGACCGCCGTGCCATACGGCATTTAATATAAATGGGTGTTTCATTTCTAGATGTCCTCCCTATCTTGAAATTGCATGACATATCTTAAATTGAATACTTTACATGCTAACATAGAAGAATGCGGTGAACAAACAGGCTCAGACCTACTATTCGTGAGATTTATCTATAAATTAAATTTCAGGAGGCTCTATTATCATGGCAAACGATACGGATAAATGCCTAGCATGGCTTCTGGTTTATGCCCGGCTATGTATTGAATTGACCAGGTAGGGATCCGGCAAGGTCAAGAAAGAAACATCTAAACTTTATGGGGTATAAACTATAGTTGCTATATATACAGAGTCCTAAAGTTCTTATACCATTAACTTTGTAAGCGATTAACTTTATAGGAGGAACTTGACAAAGCCTGCGAAATCCAATGAACCTCTCATAACTCATATTTATACTGCGGATCCTTCCACTCATGTATTCTATTGTTCAGTTTAAAGTGAAATGGTATTTATTTTATTATGACAGTTCTTTGTCTGGTGGTGCTGACAACAAGCGTTCTGTAAAATATACGGAGCTGAAATACAACGATGACGGCACCATTCAAACCATCAATCCTTAGTTTTTTATTGAAATGGAATGCAAGCCGTAGTTCTCAGGAGGGGAAATATGATGCCAATGACACAACAAGGTGCTTTTTATACGGGGGAATATCGCAATTTATTTAAGGAGCTTGGCTTTTCTGAAGATGATATTAACGCTAAACTCAATGAAACTTGGAATGATTTGTTTTACGGAGATCCGGACGTACGAAAATACTATCCGCAGGACGCGGATAAAAGCTATATCCTGGATACAGGTAATCTAGACGTTCGGTCGGAAGGAATGTCCTACGGGATGATGATGGCCGTTCAAATGAATAAAAAAGAAGAGTTTGATCGTCTATGGAACTTCTCAAAGACGTTTATGCAGCACAAAGAAGGTCGTTATGCCAATTACTTTGCTTGGCACTGCAAGCCTGACGGTACAAGGATTTCTCAGGGACCCGCTCCGGACGGGGAAGAGTTTTTCGCCATGGCTCTGTTTTTTGCCTCAAAACGTTGGGGGAACGGTCTGGAACCTTATAATTATTCTGAGCAGGCTCGAACGATATTGCATGCTTGTGTACATAAAACTGAAACAGGAGATGGCGACTCAATGTGGGACGCGGAAACGAAATTGATCAAATTCGTACCGGAATCCACCTTTAGTGATCCGTCTTACCATCTCCCCCATTTCTATGATTTGTTCGCTTTGTGGGCTGACGAACGTGACCACATGTTTTGGCGAGAAGCGGCAGAAGCCAGCCGCACATATCTGCATGCTGCATGCCATCCTATAACTGGCCTTGCTCCCGAATATGCTAATTTTAATGGGTCCCCGGCAGAACCCCAGCCTCATGGTGATTTCAGCCATTTTTTCAGTGATGCTTACCGGGTAGCAGCTAATATCGGTCTGGACTGGGCTTGGTTCCAAAAGGATATCTGGCAGGTCGATCAATGTAACCGGATTCAGGATTTTTTTAGGAATATCGAAGTTTCCGATTACCGGCGGTATACCATTGAGGGGCAGCCCTTCGACGAACTGGCGCTGCACCCGACAGGTCTGTTGGCGACCAATGCCATGGCTTCCCTTGCTTCTAATGGCCCGGAGGCAGAGCATTTTGTCCGTTTGCTTTGGGATACACCATTGCGCACTGGACTCCGTCGTTATTATGACAACTGTCTGTACTTCTTTAGTTACTGGCTTTGAGTGGAAATTATCGCATTTATTGAAGGAATAATAAGTTGATGTTCATGTAAAAAAGGACCTTATGATAAAGGTTCTTTTTTTTACTATTTTAAGATACATAGAGCTTTGGCATTACTTAATAACTACATATTCCAAGTTTACAAGTTTTGCATAAGCAATAATTTGGTCTGTTGTAAGAGTTAATGAAACAACGGTGTGGTAACCGCCACCATTTTCGATCCAAGCTTTAACCCCATCTTGGAAGTTAGGTTTAACATTCCAAAGTACACGAGCTACTGGAAGGTTTGGAGCTGGAACAGTTGGTTCGAAAGCAGTAACTTCATTGATCAATAGTTTGTAATGAGTTCCAAAGTCAGCCATGGAAACAACC
>DOJM01000246.1:8533-8746 GCA_003529225.1 Paenibacillus sp. | reverse complement strand
TCAAGCGATATCTTTCCTGAAGCAACGTCAATTGGGACGAGCTACTTTTCTGCCACTCGATGTTATCCGGCCACGCCAAATTTCCGGTAGCGACCGTGGAATGGTGGAAGATGCTGAAGGTTTTGTTGGAATTGGTTCCGAACTCGTTGGGTACGATGATAAGTATGCAAGTATTGTTGGCAGTTTGCTTGGTAATGTAGTTATTGCTGAGAC
>DOJM01000246.1:1629-8498 GCA_003529225.1 Paenibacillus sp. | reverse complement strand
GAACAATAGCTTACTTAGTCGTAAACGCCAGCTGGATCAGCTGAGCAGTGAGATCGAAGAGAGCGAGCGTCAAATTGTTAAGCTGAAACAAGGCATTGCCAGACTTCGTGAAGAGCAGGAGAACGCTAGCGTGAAGCTAGAGGACCTGCGCCGTGACGGTGATGAGAAAAGACTGGAAGAGCAACGTGTTTCTGGCGATTTGAAGCAGCTTGAACAGGAGCTTCGGCATGTGCAGGAACAAGTGGAGAGCACAGGCGCGGAACGTAGTGGCTTTGAAAGTGAGGTCCGCACGCTTGAGGAGACCCGGAAACAAGCCTCTGCTGAGCTTGAACGTCTCGAGAAGGAAGAGAAGGAAGCTCATGAGGGTATCCGTAATGCCGAATCGGCGCGTAAAGCGAATGAATCAGCTAAGGAAGAATTGCAAGGTAAGCTGCCCAGTATGAAGGTTTCGGAAGGCAAGCTCGATCAGGAGATCTTCTCCTTGGAGGAGCAATTACGTCGTCTAAGACAAGATGCGGGTTCACAAGATAAAGAGCTGCGCCAGAATCGAAATCTGTTACATACGATCGAACAGGATTTGGCTAGTAATGCTTTGGAAACCGTGAAACAGAAAGAAGATTTGAATAGTTATCGTCTCAAGAAGGAAGAGACAGCCGGTACTTTGGATCTAGCTCGGGCGGAACGTTCAGCGTTAACCCGTAAGCTTGAACTAGAGGAGGGCAAGACCAAGGATCAGCGTCAGGCACTTAGAGTCGTGGAGGACAAGCTGCGTTCTACTGAAGTTTCTGTGGGTCGTCTCGATGTTGAACTTGATAATATTCTTCGTAAGCTGAGTGATGACTACGAGCTAAGCTATGAACTAGCGAAGCAACGTTATCCTGTGCCCGAAGATGTGCCTGCCGCACAAGCAGATGTACAGCGTCTGAAACGCAGTATTTCTGCATTGGGCGAAGTGAACTTAGGTGCGATTGAAGAATATCAGCGTGTTCATGAGCGTTATACCTTCCTCAGTGGACAAAAAGATGACCTGGTCGAAGCCAAGACTGCCCTGTATCAAGTTATCCGTGAGATGGAAGATGAAATGTCCAAACGCTTCAAACAGACCTTTGATGCGATCCGTAAACAATTTGGTACGGTGTTCTCGAAGCTGTTCGGAGGCGGTAGAGCTGATCTCATGCTGCTGGATCCAGAACATATGCTTGAAACAGGTATAGATATCGTAGCTCAACCACCGGGTAAAAAGCTTCAAAACCTGCAGCTCCTATCCGGTGGGGAACGCGCCTTAACTGCGATGGCTCTGTTGTTTGCTATTCTGCAAGTGAAGCCGGTTCCGTTCTGCGTACTGGATGAGGTAGAGGCTGCGCTAGATGAAGCGAATGTTGTACGTTTTGCTCAGTATTTGCGTGAGTTCTCGGAACAAACGCAATTTATCGTCGTTACACACCGCAAAGGAACGATGGAAGAGGCAGATGTACTCTACGGGGTGACGATGGAAGAAGGCGGAGTATCCAAGCTTGTCTCTGTACGTTTAGAGGATGAGGAAGCAGAGATCGCTTAACAGCTTGCCGAAATGATGTTTTTTGTAAGTGTCTGCTTCCGAGGCAAGTCTTGTACGAAGTTAAATCAATGAAGAGTTCCTATATAAAACTTAAGTACATGCTTCCGAGGCAAGTTTTGTACGAAGCTAAATCAATGAAGAGTTCCTATACAAAACTTTTAGGAGGAAACAAATGAGCTTTTTCAGGAAGTTAAAAGAAAGCATTTCCGGCAAAACGGAAAGTGTAACCAAACAATTCCGCGACGGATTAGAGAAAACCCGTAAAGGCTTTGTCGAGAAGGTAGCAGACCTGATTATCCGCCGTAAAAAAATAGATGAAGAATTCTACGAAGAGCTGGAAGAAATCCTGATTGGTGCGGACGTAGGTGTTAATACAGTAATGACACTTGTCGAGGATCTGCGCGCCGAAGTGAAGCAAAAGCGAATTGAGGATGCAGCTGAGCTGCAACCCATTTTGTCCCGTAAGCTCATGGAATTACTGCGCGGCGATGACGATAACAGCCTGAAGGAAAATCCCGATGGCATTACAGTTATCTTGTTCGTTGGGGTAAATGGAGTAGGCAAGACGACTACGATTGGTAAACTAGCGCATCGTTACAAGCAAGAGGGTAAAAAAGTTCTTTTGGCCGCAGGGGATACGTTCCGTGCCGGAGCGATTGAACAGCTCGAAGTTTGGGGTCAACGTGCTGGCGTAGACGTAATTAAGCAACAAGCTGGCTCTGACCCAGCCGCTGTTATGTTCGATGCTGTTCAAGCGGCTAAGCAGCGGAATGTAGATATCTTGATTTGTGATACGGCAGGCAGACTTCAGAATAAGAGCAATCTGATGGAAGAGCTCAACAAGATTTTCCGCGTTATTCAAAGAGAAATTCCTAGTGCTCCGCATGAAGTACTGATGGTGCTAGATGCGACCACAGGTCAAAATGCGCTTACTCAAGCCAAGCTTTTTGGTGAAAAGAGTGGGGTAACAGGGCTCGTCTTGACTAAGCTGGATGGTACAGCTAAAGGCGGAATTGTTGTAGCCATTCGTCAGGAAATGAACTTACCAGTGAAGCTCGTAGGGCTCGGAGAAAAGATGGAAGACTTGCAGCCATTTGATTCTCAGCAGTTCGTGCATGCTCTTTTTGCCGGATTAATTGCCGAGGAAGAGTCAGAGGAATCGGAAGAGTAAGTGTAATCCATACCGACACATGATCATAAAAAAGTCATATTTACAAGGAATGTCCTCGAAGCTATATTTAGTTTATGAGGGCATTCCTTTTTTATAAAATGCTTGTTAGTTGTTAATGTAGTAACCTCTAAGGAATTCTTAAAAAGTACAAATGCATCGCGTAGGGTATTCCTTTAAATAACAGCTTTCCCTCACTAATAAGCCTCCAGAATCGATATTCTATAAATGAGGTACTGATAAATAAATTCCACTGCCCTATAATTGCACCTACAATAAGTCCTGCATTTACGAAATGATCTCCCTGTTCATTCCTTTGCAGTTGCAGAATTAAGGATAGAATGTCTTCGTCATAGATGTTTCGGGAACATTCGTTAGCTGACCTTTGGACCAGACTCGAAGCATATCCTCAGTGTTGCTGATTTCTTGCCACTCCCGTTCATACTGTTTTCTCTGCGCGGAGGTAAGGGGTTGCGTATTTTCGGTGTTTTTGATAATAGTTTGTACAGCTTCGTTTGGAAGCTGACCCAGAGACTGGGGAGATAAGCCAATACTAAATTGTTCGGCAATCCCTGGGAGCTCCCCATAAGCTTCGATTAGATTTATAACATGAATAGGTTGCTTTCTCTCACTAAGAACAGAAAGTGCAAATCGTAAACCTGTCTGATCATGGGAATTGTCTCCGCACCAAATAGTGATTTTTTTGTCCTCGGGAATTTCTTTTAAGGTCTGAATCATGGCTTCCAGTTTATGCTGGGGGTTTAGATGATAACCCTGATCCGGAAATCGTTCCTGAAACCATAACCAACGGGCATGACACCCTTCATCATTATGTAATTTGCACAGCGGCCCAGCAGAGAACGTTTCATTAAATGAAAGTACTCTTATTAAATGACGACAACCTAAACGACTAAGTGCTACCTTCATCGAACCAGCTTCTGATAAGCCAAATAACAGATAAATGTGATTCCGCCTAGCCTCTTCTTGCTCCATTGACATAGTATATTTGTGTTCCATTTGTTCACTCTCCTAACGCCCCAAATTATACCATATAACTGAAATCACCTTCCCAGACAACTATATAAAAAAACCAACATATGAAAAATTCATAATAGTAATGCTTGTCATGCTTCCTGCATACAATTCAATGAAGAAACTACTTTTCAGCTCCGGCAACCTATATAAGAGAGAAAGGAAGCGATTCCAAAACGCGGAATATTCAGAGATTACATTTCTCTGTTATATATATTGACATCGGAAATAGAATTTACGTATTATGGGAATGAAAAACAATATTTTCATGGATATTTTCAGAAATTAAAGTATAGGTTGTTAGTAAAGATAACATTTATCGAAAGGAGTCGGGCTCATGTCCAAATTAGATCCTCTGCCAGGTCTGTCTCCGTATCCGCTGCAACATTTTTTCGATGAAATGTATGCAGATAAGAGAAATGTCCGGCCGCATTACAGACATGTGAATCGCATGTTTTCCGGAATGAGCTCCGAAGAGCTGCAGGGTAAGCAGAATTTGATGCAGCGTAGGATGATGGAGGAAGGAATTACTTTTACGCTATACAATCCGGCTCAGGATCATCCCATGGAGCGTACGATTCCCTTCGATATGATTCCACGCATTATTCCTAAGAATGAATGGGAGAGGCTAGAGGCTGGAATTATTCAGCGTATCACGGCTTTGAATTTGTTCATTCATGATATCTACCATGAGCAGTACATCGTAAAGGATGGAATAGTCCCAAGGCGTATGATCATCTCCAACTGTTATTTCCGGCCAGAAATGGCTGGTCTAAGGGTGCCTGGTGGAGCCTACATCACTACCTCGGGGATCGATCTAATCCGCCATCATGATGGGCAATATTATGTGCTTGAAGATAATCTACGAACACCTTCAGGTTTTTCATATCTTTTTAAAGGCAGAACCCTTATGAATCAGTTATTTCCTGAATTGTCCTTTGCCAGCTCCATCCGAGATGTTGATCATAGCTTGAATCGCTTCTTATCCGTTCTACGTAGTTTATCACCCTCACGAAAGTCAGATCCGGTTATAGCACTTCTTACACCTGGGGAATACAATTCTGCTTATTATGAGCATGCTTTTCTAGCACAACAGATGGGTATACATTTGGTTGAAGGACGAGATTTGGTTGCAAAGGATCACAAAATATATTTGAAAGAAATGAACGGACTCCGCCGCGTAGATGTACTATATCGCCGTTTGGATGATGATTTCATCGATCCGTTAGCCTTTCAGCCGGATTCACTTCTAGGGGTGGCGGGTCTGATGAATGCATATCGGGCAGGGAATGTAGCGATTGCTAATGCTCCGGGGACTGGTGTTGCTGATGATAAAGCGATGTATGTCTATGTACCGGATATGATTCGTTATTATCTGAATGAAGAACCGATTCTTGGAAATGTCCCGACCTATTTGCTAGGCAGGCCTGATGAACGTTTATATGTCCTTGAGAACCTATCTGAAATGGTTGTTAAGGAAACCTCTTTATCTGGGGGATATGGAATGTTGATCGGAAGTGAGGCAACGAAAGAGGAACTAGCTGAATTCCGAATGAAGATTATCGCCGACCCGGAACGTTATATTGCGCAGCCGATCATGTCTCTATCTAGAGCACCGGTATTGTCAGGTGGAACAATGGCACCGAGACATATCGACCTTCGAGCTTTTGTATTAATGGGTGCTGACCGTAAGCCACATGTTATACCTGGGGGATTGACACGGGTGGCTATGAAAGAAGGGTCTTTGGTCGTAAACTCCTCGCAAGGTGGTGGCGTAAAAGATACTTGGGTCATGGCTTGATACAACCTAGTGAGGCTTGTTGATGATTAACAAAATGCAGCATCAATTTGTTAAATAAGGGAGTGGCTGGAGATGCTGAATCGAAATGCTGAAGCTTTGTTCTGGATCGGCAGATATATTGAAAGGGCAGAGAATCATGCGCGGCTAATCAATGTTCATTATCATATCCAGCAGGAAGAGGATTTTCATGAAGAAGGACATAAATGGTCAAGGTTAATCGATGCGCTAGGCGTTCGAGGTGAATATATGCAGCAGTTCGAAACTTTTTCTGAGCAGGATGTGCTATCTTTCATCACACTTGATTTAGGCAATTCTAATTCATTATTCTCTTGTGTACATCATGCTAGAAATAATCTGCGAACACTTCGTCAGCAGCTTCCAAGCGAATTATGGGATGTAGTCAACAGCTTCAACCTATGGCTTGGTGAGCGGTCTGTTGCTGATATTATGAGCGGCCCACATCAGTTCTATCAGCAGGTTAAGGAGCGTACAGCCATGTTTCTCGGAGCAGAGCAGTCGGTAATGCTTAGAGGGAATGAGTGGCATTTCATTGAGAGCGGACGGTTTCTAGAGAGGGCGGAGAATACAACTCGTATCTTGCAGGCGGTCATTGCCTCATGCCGATTTAAGGAGCTAAACGCGGTTTATACTCAGTTGCAGGCGGTGCTTAAATCCGTTAGTGGGTACCAGGCGTTTCGCCGTTACTATGCAGATGCTATGTCTCCGGAGAGCATTTTAGATTTTTTGATTGCGAATCCCAAATTTCCGCGTTCTATTCGTTTTTCTTTTCATCAGCTGGAAGAGCATTTAGCAAAGCTTGAACTAGATTCCTCAGAGAAAGGTTCAGGCCATGAGAAGGTTATTCGTCAAGCGGGTAAGCTAAAAGCAGAGCTGGATTATANNTTAAATCGCTGGTGATATCCTGTCAAAAACTGGGTAAAACAATGGAGGGCGCCTTTTTTCGGCGAGAAGGAGTGTCTGTATGAAGATTCAGATCAATCATACCACCACATACAGCTATCCAGAGCCGGTTACGGACAGTGTCAATGAGATCAGACTCACGCCACGCACGAATTATCGCCAATCCTGTTATCACCATGAAGTGGATATTTACCCACCAGCAAATCTTTTAACCTATGAGGATTTCTTCGGGAATCGGGTCCATGCCTATTCGGTTAATAAGCCGCATACGGAGATGGTCATCCACACAAAAGCTACTGTAGTTACGCTGGATAAAGCTCAGGGGACAGATCTCCCGAGAACATCCCTTGCAGAACAAGTTAAACTGTTAAATGATGAGAAATTCCAGA
>DOJM01000246.1:711-1621 GCA_003529225.1 Paenibacillus sp. | reverse complement strand
ACTTTTAATGAAGCAGAGGATATGTATGAATGGATTCTTAAATTATCAGCGACGATTTATGATCAGTTCACCTATGACCCTGAGGCTACAAGTGTAAATACAACGGTAAAAAAAGCACTGAAGCTTAAACGCGGTGTATGTCAGGATTATGCTCATCTAATGATCGCTGTCTGCCGTAGTGTCGGTCTGCCTTCCAGATATGTAAGTGGATATCATTTTGTCGCTGATTTGCAAGGGATCAATGCTAATTTTGAGCAAGCCTCACATGCTTGGGTGGAGACTCACATTCCGGGAACAGGTTGGCTTGGTTTCGATCCGACGAATAATGTTGAGGTCAATTGGCGTTACATTAAGTTAGGTCACGGACGGGACTACAAAGATATTGTACCTGTAAAAGGTGTATATCGTGGTGGAGCAGGCACTCTGACCGTGAAAGTGGATGTGCGGAAGCTGGACAATTAAATGGATCATTATAGATGAAACTCTCTGTTCAAGCTTTTGAACGGGGAGTTGTTTTGGGAAGATGATTCCAGTGTACATGTATTTGGGTAATCTTGATCCATAGTACATCACTTAGAGATCTTAAAGGAGAGATTACATATGAGTCCAAACATAGCTAAGAAACAAAGATTTATTGGAAAAACAGTAATTATTACTGGAGCGGGCTCAGGAATTGGTCGGGCTACCGCTTTTAAGCTGGCGAGGGAAGGTGCTAATGTAGCGCTTTTTGATTTGAATCTTGAACGTACCTCATCTTTGGCGGATAAGCTGAACAAGTTTCGCAAAGATTGTGCATTGACCATAGAGGTAGATACTTCGGATGAAAAAGGGATGGAAGAAGCCGTTCTCAGGACAGTCGAACAATTCGGCGGCTTAGATGTAGTATTCGCTAACGCGGGAATCAATGGTG
>DOJM01000246.1:0-655 GCA_003529225.1 Paenibacillus sp. | reverse complement strand
TTCGAGTGAATGTGATCTGCCCCGGGGCGATTGCTACCAATATAGATGAAACCACTGAAATGAACGAGGAAGTAGAAGCGATCGTCATTCCGATTGAATTTCCCGATGGTGCGCAGCCGCTGGCGGATGGGCCGGGTAAACCGGATAATGTTGCCGATCTAGTTTCTTTTTTGGCTTCCGATGAATCCATTCATATTACAGGTGCGCAAATTGTGATTGATGGAGCAGAGTCCTTATTGTCCTAATTTAGAAATTGCTTCTCGGTATTGTTCATACCAAACGTTCCATTCAGCTTTTCGTGACGCTAGCGTGGTACCATCCAGAAGATGCTGGATCACGTCCAGACATACATGCCAGCCAGCTAAATCTCGGGGTGTGTGTGGCGTGAGCGTTCGGATCGTTTCATTCAAGACGAGTAGACATCCTTCTGAATTTGGATATAGCTCAAAGCGAACTGAATCTTCAGCCCACGTAAATTCAAGAACAGATTCATGTTGCAGGGCGGTAATCGTCATTTTCTCAAAGGTTCCGTCTTGCATATCAAACTTGATTAATCCACCTTCACGCAGGTCTTCAACACGTAATTCAGTGAACCATAAAGAAAGCTTCTCATTCTCTGTCAAAAAGGACCAGATTTCTGATGCGGTATGCTTTA
>DOJM01000244.1:2674-8992 GCA_003529225.1 Paenibacillus sp. | reverse complement strand
GAGAAGGGACACTTTTCCTTTCATGCTGACGAGCTCTCTACTCTGATGTACGATGTGCAGTTCTGGCTGTACACAAGAGTAGAGAGCTCGTCAGCATGAAAGGAAAAGTGTCCCTTCTCTTCAACGATTCGAGTACAGACATTACGAATCTTCTGCTCAAGCTGATCAACCTCGGACATACGACTGCACAGCTCCGCGAGCAAAGGTGAGAATTTGCCTACGGCTACTTTTCGCAGATCCTCTTCTTTATCTTCTTGAGAGGTATCGTATTCCTCCTCACTCACCAGCCCGCGGATAAATGTCTCGAAGTCTTCAGCCAGGAACGTAATCTCATAATTATCTTCCTGATCCACATGAATCACCTCGGGTTCGCCGTCCCTCCCGCAGTTCCGGTAATCCAGCATTACGACATCATGACCTGCCGAAGGGCAGTCACAAATTACCACGCCGATGTCAGGATACCCCCACTCCTCAATCATGAATGTGCTGCCAAGATCTCCACAGAGTGAATAACTTTTCTCGCGCCCAATGCCCATTATTCTCAGTAGTCAGGATGGTTGCTGCGTAGGAATATTATACGGTTATGTTGAGGGAGCCATGCCCGATGGTAAGATCGAGGCGGAAAGCATCGGAATACAGATCGGGGAACTCCATAATTTGATGGATAAATATCCCGATAAGCTTAAAAACAGACCAAAAACCGAGTATATCGACGACTATATCTCTGTTATGCGAGAATTAGATTTTCATTCAGGAAAAACCCTTGAACTCGAACAGTATGGCAATCTATTATGGGAACGCATAACGAAACTCCAAAAAAATTTTTGTCACGGTGACCTTCACACGGGAAATATGATCAGAAATCAAAGCGGAGAGTACGTTCTCTTAGATTTTGACGACGCTTCAGGCGATTATCCGAGTATGGATGTTGCATACATGTCTGACGATACCAACTTTAATCACTTTCATGAATCCATGTATGATCAAACCATGCGTTTGTGCGAACGTTTTTATTCGGGCTACAGTAAAGTACGTGTACTAAGCAACAATGAGATTAATGCTGTTTTAGATTTTATTGCGATAAGGCATTTTCAAATCATATCAAGAATAGTGCGAAGTCAAGGGTTGCAATGTGTATCTAAAGAATTTTGTGATGAACAGTATGTTTGGCTTATGAAGTGGCAGGAGCTTTGCGCAAAAAAACAGCATTAACTAAGCACTGGTAAAAGCAAAAGGCCGAAGTTCATAACAGCCGGAACACCACTTTCAAGGCCTCTGTGAGGCTTTCCGAAAAACTCCCCCCTACTTGTGATACGGTTCCCCGCGCTATCTGTAACGGCAAGTTTTTAGGCCATCCTTTACAGGATGGCCCATTAACCAACTCATACTTTATCGACATATATAAATTTGTTTCCGTAGTATTTCATGAACCTTTTATACTCGGCATTTCCTTTCAAAACGATGGCGGTGGGATAAGCGTTTATTTTGCGTCGTTTTAAGGAAGCTAACAACTCCTGTTGCACTGTGCAATAAAACTTTCCTTCCCCATATTCAATAAGAAGCGGTGGCAACGCGGATACATGCGCAGAGGATGAGGAACAACCCATTCAGAATACGAGCAATCTTTTTTACCATAGCCCTCCCTCCATCAGCGAACGCTATTACTCATATTTCGCAAGGCTTCTAAAAATTTCGCCCTACTTGTGATACGGGCTCTCGTCCTCATGAACCGATATGCCCAATCGCCGTCACAAAGAGGAAGAGGAAGATAGCCATTGATCCATTAATTATTTCAAAAAGCATAAGTGGCTTAGACATTTTAGTCGGTGATTTTGGAAAAATACCAGCTAAATCGATAATGTACACGATAAAGTATAAAACAGCGATAATTTTCGTGATGAAAATCGCATTAGGATGTGCAATCAACAAGAGATAACACGTGATAAACGACATCACACCAAGTAAGATAAGAAACAGATTAAATCCCCAAAATACAACCCCTTTTAATTTTGAAAAATCTCTATTCTCAATCGGCCCTCCCGGAACCAATATCGCCAACAACATTACATTAAAAAACACTAGTAAACTTGCTATGATCATAATATCCTGCATCGTTATTCCTTCCTCTCATCTGTTAGTGTCTCAAGATTAGCAGGAAGGAATAACAGTGTATTGTAAAAAATCAGCATCTATATGATCTGGCGTTCATCACTTCTGACCATGCCAGACATATCGAAGGGTTAATTCATGTGGAAGTTTCTCTAACTCTTTGACGGTTTTGCCTGCAAACTTTTTGAATGTTTTGATGAGGTGAGACTGATCATAGTAACGATACTGCATCTCCTCCCTCAATCTTTCATCCTCAACATGTTTTCTAAACTTCACAATATCCCCATAGGTCTTTGGGGTAAGCCCGACATGCCTTTTGAAGAAACGCTCTAACGTACTTACTGAAATGCAAAAAAATTTTGCCATACGCACAATGTTCAAGTTTTCATACTCTCGTTCTACATAAGTAAGCATTTCCTCTATGCGGCCAGTATCCTTCTTATTCAACATCATCTTATCGAGTAAATAATGATTGATTGCTGTGATATTTTGTTCCACATCTTTAAATCTCATCATGCGGTACAGTTCATCTAGATCAGGGTCCACATCGGTGGCATGTAGGATTCGCTCTTCCAATTCGAGGCCGGGCACTTGAAACAAGTGTATAAATCCTAACGGAGTTAATGAAATCCCGATTTGATACAACTGTTGTCCATATCGAACATATTTCGCGCTTTTCATTTGACCAATCACAACCGTATTGGGGATCACCACTTCCTGATCTTCTCTTACCAGGCTGTAAGCAGACCCGTAATTGAAAATGATATTGATATACCCCAGCGGCATAATAATATCTTCTCTATTGTCATCAGCGAGAAAGTCGAAGTCTACGACCCAAATATAGTCCACTATCTTATGTAAGGCATTTATAGGTTCAAAGATTCGAATCATCGTTNNCATCTCCTTCTAAAAGACTGGTGAATTCTCTTTTGTCCACGTTTCCACTAATACCTTTAGCACCTTAAACATCAGGTTCCATCTGTGCTCACTTCGCTGTCGAGTCTTTCTTCCAATCGCCGTTGGCCCCGAACTTCTCAATTATATCCCCTATATTGATATGTCTCGATAAACCCCGCCATTTATTTTCTAGTTTATTATAGAAAAGAAGAGGGGCTGCGCATCCCCTCTTCCTACTAAAATCAATATGCCAATTCGCTTTAGGTTCAATTGTTCAACAAATATCGTGCGTGACAAGCCCCAATTCATGAAATCGCTTGCAAAATTAAATATTCAGGATATAATACTTGTATACAAGTATACCAGATTAATTAAGAGGTGAATTTATGACCGAATCAAATGGATTTCTATATCCCTCCAAATGGCTTTCAAAAGCCTCTGCTGGTGATCGTGTATCCTGCGAGCTTAGAATGCGTATTATTTCCGGCGAGATTGAAAGCGGCACCATATTATCGGAAAATAAATTAGCTGCAGATTTTGCTGTAAGTCGCTCACCGATCCGTGAAGCGTTAAAAATACTGGCATCCGAAAATATCATCCGTTTAGAAAGAATGGGTGCCGTTGTTATTGGTTTATCAGAAAAAGAAATAGAAGAGATTTATGATGTCCGTTTACTCATAGAATCGTTTGTATTTGAACGGATTGTAAAGATAGACACTAATGAATTAATAAAGGAACTTAGTAAAATACTAGAAATGATGAAGGTCGCAATCAAATATAGTGATGCTGATGAATTTTCATATCAAGATGTCTTGTTCCATGAAACGATTATTCGTGCAGTTAATCATTCATACATCCTGATGATCTGGAATAATTTAAAACCCGTTATGGAAAGCTTCATTCTTTTGTCGATGCGTAAGCGTTTCAAAGAAAAATATGAAGACTTTACACGGATTATAAAAAATCATGAGCTTTATATTGAAGCGATCCGAACAAAAGATAGAGACCTCATGAGTAAGTCCTTACATGACAATTTTGATGATGTTCAAGGAAAAGTAGAAGACCTATGGATATCGCAACAAATGCTCTCGAAAGGAGTAGTGCAGCAAAATGACTAACTTTATGTTAGGTATAGATATCGGAACTACAAGTACGAAAGCAGTTTTATTTAGTGAAAAAGGCGAAATCATCCAACAAGAAAATATGGGGTACCCGCTTTATACACCGGATATGTCGACAGCTGAACAAGACCCAGAAGAGATTTTTCAGGCAGTCCTACAAGCCATTTCGAATATAATGAAACATCATTCACACAAAAAGCTATCGTTTGTTTCATTTAGCAGTGCCATGCATAGTGTCATTGCAATGGATGAAAATGACCAGCCGCTGACGCCTTGTATCACTTGGGCAGATAACCGAAGTGAAGCATGGGCACATAAAATAAAAGATGAGTTGAATGGCCATGAAGTCTATAAACGCACGGGAACACCGATTCATCCCATGTCACCATTGACTAAAATAGCTTGGATTGTGAATGACCTTCCCGAAATCGCTTCCAAGGTTAAAATATATATAGGAATTAAAGAGTATATTTTCAAAAAGTTCTTTGATCACTATGTTGTTGATCATTCCCTGGCTTCAGCCATGGGCATGATGAATCTCAAAACACTAGATTGGGATGAAGAAGCATTACAAATTGCTGGTATAACACCTGCTCAATTATCTGAACTCGTTCCAACAACCAAGATATTTACCAACTGTGATTCAGATTTGGCAAAACAGATGGGTATCGATCCACAAACATCATTTGTCATTGGTGCCAGCGACGGAGTCCTTTCTAATCTAGGTGTAAATGCGATAAACAAAGGCGAAATTGCCATCACAATTGGGACAAGCGGTGCCATTCGAACCATTATTGACAAGCCGCAAACAGACGAAAAGGGAAGAATATTCTGTTATGCCTTAACGGAAAAGCACTGGGTCATCGGCGGGCCGGTAAACAATGGTGGGATGGTCCTTCGCTGGATCCGTGATGAACTTGCCTCATCAGAAGTAGAAACAGCAAAAAGACTAGGAATTGATCCATATGATGTATTAACTAAGATTGCTGAACGTGTAAGACCAGGATCAGATGGATTGTTATTCCATCCATACCTCGCTGGTGAACGTGCGCCATTATGGAATCCAGACGTACGTGGCTCATTCTTCGGTTTAACGATGTCACATAAGAAAGAACATATGATTCGCGCAGCCCTAGAAGGAGTCATTTACAATTTATACACCGTATTCTTAGCATTAACCGAATGCATGGACGGTCCTGTGACCCGAATTCAAGCTACCGGAGGCTTCGCAAGATCGGATGTTTGGCGACAAATGATGTCCGATATATTCGATTCTGAAGTAATCGTTCCAGAAAGCTACGAAAGTTCTTGTCTANNCTTATATGCCACCGGAAAGATCGAATCATTTGAAGTCGTTTCTGAAATGGTTGGCAGTACCTACAAACACACACCAAACGAAGAAGCAACGAAAGAATATAGGAAATTACTGCCGATCTTCATTAACATATCTAGAGTATTAGAAGATGATTATAAACGGATTGCCAATTATCAAAGAAGCTTAATCAAACACTAACAAGATAAACAGCAGGGGGAAATTACAATGCCATTAGTTATTGTAGCAATTGGAATTTTAGCATTATTAGTTTTAATAATGGGCTTCAAATTAAACACCTTTGTTTCATTAATCATTGTATCGTTCGGTGTCGCTTTAGCACTTGGAATGCCCTTGAATGAAATTGTCAAAACCATTGAAGCCGGATTAGGCGGAACACTTGGTCACTTAGCGTTAATCTTTGGTCTTGGAGCGATGTTAGGCAAGTTGATCGCTGATTCAGGTGGTGCTCAAAGAATTGCCATGACTCTCGTTCATAAATTTGGTGAAAAAAATATTCAATGGGCGGTCGTAGCTGCNNATTATCGGTGTGGCGTTATTTTTCGAAGTAGGATTAGTATTATTAATTCCAATTGTATTCGCCATTTCAAGACAATTGAAGGTTTCTATTCTTTATCTCGGTATTCCGATGGCTGCAGCTTTATCCGTAACACACGGGTTCTTACCTCCTCACCCAGGACCTACAGTTATTGCAGGTGAATATGGCGCGGACATTGGTGAGGTTTTACTTTACGGTTTCATTATTGCAATTCCAACAGTTATTTTGGCTGGACCTATATTTACTAAGCTTGCCAAAAAACTCGTACCTGCATCATTTACGAAAACGGGTAATATTGCCTCTTTAGGTGAACAAAAAGA
>DOJM01000244.1:0-2629 GCA_003529225.1 Paenibacillus sp. | reverse complement strand
TCTATTGCAACGATTATTACTTTACTTCAAAAAACAATCGGATTTGAAGATAATGGTTTACTAGCCGCTATCCGTTTTATTGGTGATGCATCAACTTCCATGTTAATTTCCTTACTGGTTGCTGTCTATACCATGGGATTAGCAAGAAAAATTCCAATCAAAACTGTAATGCAATCTTGTACAACTGCTATTACTCATATTGGGATGATGCTCTTAATCATTGGGGGCGGCGGAGCCTTCAAACAAGTATTGATTAATGGCGGCGTGGGTGACTATGTAGCCGAACTATTCCAAGGGACTTCATTATCACCCATCTTGCTTGCCTGGATCATCGCTGCAATCTTACGTATTTCCTTAGGTTCTGCTACTGTTGCATCTTTAACAACTGCTGGTTTAGTTATTCCGATGTTAGGACAATCTGACGTAAATCTTGCTTTAGTCGTGCTTGCAACGGGAGCGGGTAGTTTAATAGCTTCCCATGTTAACGATGCTGGTTTCTGGATGTTCAAAGAGTATTTTGGTCTAAGCATGAAAGAAACATTTGCAACATGGACATTGCTTGAGACAATCGTTTCTGTAGCTGGATTAGGATTTATTCTATTACTAAGTTTATTCGTATAACAACAATATTTGTGGACAGTAACCCCCCACTTATTCGCTTAGAATCTTCGGAGTCAATAAGTGAGGGATTTTTCTACCTATTAATTAGAAGGAGCAGGAAAAAATGTTCAATACAATTGGTGTCATTGGGTTAGGGGTAATGGGCAGTAATATCGCTTTAAACATGGCTAGTAAAGGTGAGCAAGTGGCTGTCTATAATTATACGAGGGACTTAACAGATAATCTTGTTGGCACAACGGAAGTTCAATTAATCCATCCCTACTACAAAATTCAAGACTTTGTTCACTCCTTAGAAACGCCAAGAAAAATCTTCCTTATGGTCACGGCGGGCAAACCGATCGATTCGGTGATCAGTGCATTAGTACCTTTTCTTGAAGCAGGCGATGTGATCATGGACGGTGGTAACTCCCATTACGAAGATACTAAACGTAGATATGATGAATTGAAGTCTAAAGGAATCGGTTATTTAGGAATCGGTATTTCCGGAGGCGAAGTTGGAGCTTTAAAAGGACCTTCGATCATGCCTGGTGGAGATAAAGCCGTATATGAAAAAGTGGCTCCTATTCTAACAAAAATAGCAGCCCAAGTGGACGACGGCCCTTGCTGTGTTTATATTGGTCCAAAAGGTTCCGGTCACTTTGTAAAAATGGTCCATAACGGAATCGAGTATGCAGATATGCAATTAATTGCAGAAGCCTATACATTTTTAAGAACAAGGTTAGGTTTATCTGTTAACGAAATTGCTGTCATCTTTGAAACATGGAATCAAGGTGAACTGAACAGTTATTTAATCCAAATCACCGCAGAGATTTTACGGAAAAAGGATGAAATAACAGGCTTACCACTGATCGATGTGATTCTTGATAAAACAGGGCAAAAAGGCACAGGTAAATGGACGAGCATTCAAGCAATAGATACCGGGATCCCATCATCCATTATTACAGAGTCATTGTTTGCCCGTTATATCTCCTCTTTAAAAGAGGAACGGGTTTATGCAGACAATATCCTATCCGGCCCAGAGATAGATCAGCGGAGTTTAGATAAAGATTTGTGGATTGAGTACGTTAGACAAGCATTATATATGGGCAAAATTTGTGCCTACGCACAAGGATTCACACAATATAAAATGACTTCTGAACTTTACGGATGGGATTTACCTTTAAAGGATATTGCCCTTATTTTCCGTGGTGGATGTATCATTCGCGCAGAATTCTTAAACGTCATAAGCGAAACCTATCAAGCACAGCCAAATCTCGCTAATCTATTAATCGCCCCCTATTTTGCTGAAAAGGTTAAAGAATATCAAATAGGATTGCGAAAAGTTGCCTGTGAGGGCATTAATTCTGGTATTTCGTTTCCATGTTTAAGTGCTTCACTTACTTATTACGATAGTTACCGGACAGGCATTTCAAATGCTAACCTTTTGCAAGCACAACGGGATTATTTTGGAGCCCATACTTATGAACGAAGTGATTTAACAGGATTCTTTCACACAAACTGGCAGTGATCGATAGTGTTAGTAAAAGGTTCATTATTTCTTAATAATACCCGTACTATTTGTAACATTTACAATTTTCAACATAAAGCAAACACTCCGTTAACATTGCTGGGTTAAAGTAGAGTCAACAAGCAATTGAATATCTGATAGCAATGGGCTTAATTGCAGAGAATGCCCGTGAATCCCCTTCTCCATTCTTGATGGAACCTTAAGGGGAGTCACGGGCTTTGTTGCGTTTATTTCAGCTTAAAGGAGGCATAAGATGAGACGAATACCATGGCAACCCTATTTGTATTTATCCCCCGTGTTAGTGCTTTACGCGATATTTTTTGTTTTCCCGTTTTTTTTCTCCCTCTATATCAGCTTTATGGAGTGGGATCTGCTGCTGGATAAGAAACAGTTTGTCGGCTTGAGCAACTATAAAGAGGTGCTTGGTAAGCCGTTGTTCTGGAAGGTGATCGGCAATACGCTGCTGTACATGGCGTTAACGGTGCCGCTGTCGGCAGCGCT
>DOJM01000202.1:12698-15636 GCA_003529225.1 Paenibacillus sp. | reverse complement strand
CAACGACATCATAAAAACACAAGGTGTACTAGGTGGTGTGCAGAATGAGCATTAATGTACTGATGCTTCGAAATCTGCGAAAAAACATCAGAAATTACTATCTGTATGTGTTTGCTCTCGTTTTTAGCGTGGCCTTATATTTTGCTTTTGTTACGTTGCAATACGATCCTTCGATGGATGCGGTAGAAGGCTCGATCAAAGGTGGCGCAGCAATCAAGGCTGCCTCAGTCTTACTGGTCGCGATTGTATCCATTTTCCTGTTATATGCAAACACCATCTTCATCAAACGTCGGGGAAAAGAAATTGGCCTGTTCCAGTTAATAGGGATGACCAAAAGTAAAATATTCCGAATCCTTTCGGCAGAGAATTTCATCCTATATTTTGGTTCTTTAATTCTAGGAATAGCCGTAGGCTTTTCTATTTCCAAATTAATACTAATGATTCTTTTTAAAATAATGGGGATCGATGCGATAGCATCCCTTCGTTTTTCTACCCCAGCCCTGGTTCAAACGCTGATCGTATTCTTTGTAATCTATCTTTTGATCATGCTGATGAATTATGGATTTATTAAAAGACAAAGCATTCTATCCTTATTCCGGGTGACCTCAACCACAGAAGGCAACGTGAAAAAGCTGTCCGTCTTTGAAATGATTATAGGGATCGCTGGGATTGGATTGATCCTGCTTGGCTATTCGATTTCATCCCGATTATTTAGCGGGGANNCAATGACTGAGCTATCTATATCCATGATTACTATTCTGGCTTCAGTTATCATTGGGACTTATCTTTTTTATAAAGGCTCGGTAAGCTTTATCTTTCATCTCATTCGTAAAAAGAAAAACGGGTACCTGAATATTAAAGAGGTGTTGTCTCTCTCCTCCATTATGTTTCGAATGAAATCCAATGCCGTATTACTGACCATCATTACAACGGTATCGGCACTAGCCCTAGGTTTATTATCCTTGAGCTACATCTCATTCTACTCTGCTGAGAAAAATGCGAAGCTGTACGTCCCGTCAGATTTTATTCTTACAGATATCCATGATGCCGAACGATTTAAAGAGGTATTAACTGCGAAGAATTTAGTGTTTACTGAAAAAAAGACCGAAGTCATTCAGGTAGATGTAAATGTGGAGAAGGTTCTGGGTGAGAAAGCAAAAGAATCCAGTATAATCTCTGATATCATGACCCTTCCTGTTATTAGTGAAAAGTCACTTGAAGACATCGATGTATCGCCGGATGAGACCTATTTTACAAAGACAAGTAGTGCACTGGATAATCTGATTGCTATGAAAGACAAAGGCCCCATTAAATTGAAGGGCGCGCATGAGGTTATTCCACAAGCTTATAAAAAAATAAATATGGATGCACCTATTTTATTATCTTTCACAGGTGGCGGCTTACCCGTTGCTATTGTAGACGAAACAATTTTCGAACGCTTAAAGAAGGATCTAGATCCAGCCCTTCAAAGAAAGTCCTCTCTTAATATCGGAATCGATATGAAAGAACGGGCAAGCGTTGAGCAAGCTAATGAGCTTTTTCAGAACATGAATTTTGAAAAAGGCCACACAACCGACTCTCAACTGGAGACGAAAAATAATCAAAAGGAAACTATGGGACTGATCATGTTTATCGTTGCCTTTCTGGGGCTAACGTTCCTGATTACCTCTGGATGCATTCTCTACTTTAAACAAATGGATGAGAGTGAGAACGAAAAGCCCAACTACACGATCCTAAGAAAGCTTGGTTTCACGCAAGGTGATCTGCTTAGAGGGATCCAGATGAAGCAATTGTTCAATTTTGGGATTCCATTAGTCGTAGGTCTGCTTCATAGCTACTTTGCCGTTAAATCGGGCTGGTTCTTCTTCGGCACTGAGCTTTGGACACCGATGATTCTGGTAATGCTCTTATACACGGCTTTGTATTCGATCTTTGCAGTACTCTCCGTCTTCTATTATAAAAAGGTAATTAAAGAGTCACTTTAAAAAAAGAGGGGGTTCCA
Organism: Paenibacillus sp.; assembly: GCA_003529225.1. GTDB lineage: Bacteria > Bacillota > Bacilli > Paenibacillales > Paenibacillaceae > Paenibacillus_AQ > Paenibacillus_AQ pseudetheri. Next base: position 13,634 of record DOJM01000202.1, on the reverse strand, counting down.
CAAGCCAGCATGGCTTAGGAACCCCTTGTTGTTATCATACCTCTATCTCCTATCTTCATATTCAATTCTAGTTAACCCGTAGAAGACTATATCCTCGAATTTATCCCATTTTAAAATATGCCGTTTAAATTCCCCTTCAAATCTCATTCCAGCTTTTTTCATAACGTTAGAGGAGGCAGGATTTCTAGTCATTGCCGCTGCCCATATTTTATTTAATGCGAGGTCTTCAAATCCAAAATCAATTAATCGCTTAGCTGCCTCAGTCGCATAGCCATTTCCCCAAAAAGANNACTTTTATGCGATTTGTCTATATTTAGACTCATACAACCTATTAAGGTATTACTCTCTTTACTAATTAAAGCAAAAGGAAATCCTTCCCCTTCGTCTGCGCTTTTCCTACAGGCACCAATCCAAGATTCAGCCGCTCCATCAGGGTATGGATGAGGAATAGACAGCGTTGTTCTAGCTACTTCTATATCCCCAGCAAGCTCTTGAACTTTACTTGCATCTGTGGATTGAAACGGTCTTAGTATTAACCTTTGTGTTTCAAATGTAGGTTGCATAGAAGTACCTCTCACTATTGGATTTTCAATAGATTATATTACAATTGTTGGATATTGCAATACATAACTCAGCTATTTACAATCCCCAATACAAATCCATCGTACCCTTTACTTCCCACCGTCTGAATGGCAGTAGCCGAAATTCTAGGCTCTTCTGCAAGCAGATCATAAAATTGCCGTACACCTACTACACGAGGATCTTTGCTATTTTTGTTAATAACCTCACCTTCACGAATCACATTATCGCCTATAATCACAGTTCCGGGATGGGAGAAGTGAAGCGCCCATTGTAAATAGTTAGGGTTATTCGGTTTATCGGCATCAATGAATATAAAGTCAAAAGGCTCCATGCCTTCTTGTTTCATCTGAGACA
>DOJM01000202.1:12330-12674 GCA_003529225.1 Paenibacillus sp. | reverse complement strand
GTAACGATATGTCCGTCAGACGGGAGCGCCCTTGCCATCCAAATTGTACTGTACCCACCCAAAGTGCCAATCTCCAAAATCCGGCGTGCACCTTTCATTTGAACCAATAGGTTAAGGAATTTTCCCTGACTAGGTGAGACATCAAAGGGCGGCAGCCCTGCCTGTTGATTAGCGGACAACACTTCCTCCAGCACGGAGTCCTGCGGAATTAGGCGCTCTGTAATGTACTGATCGACTTTATCCCATGTAGTCGGTTGATTCATATTTATCACTTCTCCTTTGAAATAAAAATTTAATGTCCACAATTAGGGATCGATCATAACTACGAGGAGTGTTTGGACTTC
>DOJM01000202.1:5898-12225 GCA_003529225.1 Paenibacillus sp. | reverse complement strand
AGCTTTCCTACGGAAAGCTTTTAGGCGAACGCTACGCTCCTACAGTTCCAAACCTTCTCTTCGTTACTCCCTTTCCCAACAAAAGATTCAAGTTCAACTTCAACTTCAACTTCAACTTCAACTTCAACTTCAACTTTATACCTGTATTGTAAATCAGTTATAATCATAAATATAATATATCTTTAAACCAAAATTATATATTTTTTATATGAATTAAACGAGAGCAGATAGGAGCTTAACCATGAATCTACACGCCTTACGCTTATTCCATGTGATCGCATCAACGGGTAGCGTGACACGCGCCTCAGAAACTTTAAATATCAGTCAGCCTGCGATTACGGCTCAGATCAAGAAATTCGAAAAGGAACTATCCTTCGCCTTATTCAAGCCTCAAGGTAGAGGAATTGCTTTAACGGATGCAGGTGAAGAGCTTGCCCAACTTGCCAAAAGACTGTTCGCTGTCGAACAGCAGATCGAACAATTCACTCACGATTATGTTAACGGCACGAATGGAAGTATACGCTTAGCCGCGACGTATTTGCCCGCTCATTTCCTTATCCCTACCTGGATCGCAAAGTTCAAACAACAATATGAACAAGTGGAAATGGTGATTACCACCACCAATTCAAGCGATGCCCTGAAGCAGCTGCTAAATGTAGACGTGGATATGGCGATTTACGGCGGGATTACCGAGGCCTATCCAGATACGATCCGGACAGAGGAGTTATTTCAGGATGAGTTATGGTTTGTGGTTGCACCCCATCACCTCTATGCGAATCAGCAAATTTCTTTATCCGAAATGATGAAGGAGCCTTTTGTCATGCGTGAGGAAGGGAGTTCGACGAGAGAGAGATTATTATCTTTATGCCGCACATACAATACGCCTGCTCCCACGATCTCCTTGCAATTTAACGGACTTCATGAAGCGATTCAAGCCGTTATCGCCGGATATGGCGCCAACTTCGTCTCTTCACTCGTTGTTCGCGAATATGTTGAACGTGGAGAGTTATGCCGAGTTTATGTTGAAGGCATACTTCTGAAGAATAGCATTGCGATCTGTACGCGAAAAAATGAACCGTTATCCGCCTCGGCGGCAAACCTTATTCAAATGATTCGCCATAATCCTTATACAATGTAGCATTTTTCAAAAAAANNCCCGGAGAGCAGTCCTTGTAAGTACCGGCTTTATTGGAAAGCCTTACGCTTGTTTTTTCTCCGTTAAATAGTACAGGAAAGCCAAGATTGGCAGCACCAGACCGATTAAGCTGGTCAGACTCCAGCCCCCGTACGCATATGCCCAGCCGCCCAGCGAAGAGCCGATGGCTCCGCCTACGAAAAATATCGCCATAAACAATCCGTTTAAACGTCCTCTCGCCTCGTTCCCAAGAGAATAAATCGCCCTTTGTCCAAGCACCAGATTACCCGATACCCCCATATCCAGCATAATGGCTGCTGCGACCAGCAATCCAAGCGTTACTCTCGAATCCTCCTGAAACAAGTACGCTAGCAGAAAAGCCACAGCTGCCAGCACAAACGCAAGTCCGGTCAACGGCCGGGTCCATCCGCGGTCGGCCAATCGCCCCGCGATCGGAGAAGCGATAGCCCCTGCGACTCCGGCCAATGCAAACAAGGCAATGCCTTGCTGACTTAAATGATACTTATCGGCCAGATGCAAAGAAACCGTCGTCCAGAACAGGCTGAAGGCTCCAAACAGGCTAGCCTGATAAATCGCCCGGCGGCGCAGCACCGGCGTATTCTTCAGTAAAGTACCTAGAGAACGTATCAATCCGCCATAATTCATTGTAGGCACAGGTTGGCGCTGCGGCAGCACACGGGATAATAGAAGTGTTAATAAGGCAATCACTACGGCGGATATAGCATAAATCGCATGCCAGCCCCACAATCCAGAGACAAAACTAGCCAGTGGCCGGGCGAACATAATACCGAGCAGCAGCCCACTCATTACATTACCGACCACCCGGCCGCGCTGCTCTTCAGCAGCCAGAAAAGACGCATACGGCACAAGAATCTGGNNGCTACGGAACCAAGGCCAATGAACAGAGACGCTCCCAGAAAGATCGCCGCATTCGGAGCCAGTGTGGCTGCTACCAGTGACACCACCACCACAGCCAGTGATGCCACTGTCAGGCGGCGATTTTCAATAATATCGCTAAGCGGTACTACGAATAAAAGTCCAAGAACGTATCCTACCTGGGTCAAAGTTACAATCAGACCCGCTGCCCCAGAAGAAAGCTGCGTAGCTTGGGCGATCTGTCCGATCAGGGTTTGGGCGTAATACAGATTGGCCACAATTAGTCCGCAGGAGGCCGCTAATAGAAATGTAATCCATCCAGGGATCGTCTTTCCTTCCGCATGTTCCATCGCTGGATTCACTGAACTTACTGAACTTACTGAACTTACAGGATTCATTCGTCTTCCTTGATTCATAAGATCTCCACCCTTCGATTCTAAATACTGAACGCAACGTTCATTAATTGATTTAAATATATACTGAACGTTCAGTTTTGTAAATAGGCGATTGGCTACTTCGTTTAACATTTTGTATAATGAACGTATAGTTTCTTTTTAGATCGCAAGTTAAATAAAGGATAGATTAATCGGGAGGGATCTCTGATGGATAAAAAAAGAGGACGGCCGCGCAATAGCGAAGCCGAGGCTTCTATTCTGGCAGCATCGTATGATCTACTACTGGAGACTGGATTTGGTGCGGTGACCGTAGAGAAAATCGCGGAACGGGCTAAGGTAAGTAAAGCGACCATTTATAAATGGTGGCCTAACAAAGCAGCTGTGGTCATGGACGGCTACCTCTCTGCAGCATCCGCAAGATTGCCAGTGCCGGACACCGGTTCGGTCATGGACGATATTATGATCCATGCCACAAATCTGGCTAGTTTTCTTCGCAGCCGAGAAGGAAAGATCATTACCGAATTGATCGGTGAAGGACAATTCGATGCTGGCCTTGCTGAGGCCTATCGTGCGAGGTTTTTCGCTCCCCGCCGCCAAGAGGCGCGACAGTTGTTGGAGCGTGGGGTAACCCGAGGCCAATTAAAAGCGGATCTGGATATTGGGATCACGATTGATCTGCTCTATGGACCGATATTTTATCGGCTTCTAATCACAGGGGATGAGCTAGACAAAGCTTTTGTGAAATATTTAATCACCTCTGCTTTTGAGGGCATCAAAGCATAACAAGCGTAACCTTTGGCGCGTGAAACTTATACTTTCTTATATTTTAAAAAGCCATCCTTTGCAGGATGGCCTATCACTTTTATTTTACACCGTTCGATCCAAATTAACTTCAAACGTGTCTCCAGTTACATAATCCATATACCTCGTATTCCCATCGTAATCCAAATAAGCTTGATAGCGGGTACGAATAGCCGGTTGTGTAATCCAATCAAGCACTTTCTCTTTTGCCACCCACATCACTTCAGAGGTTTCCTCCGAGGTACATAATTCCCCACCCACGGGCTTGCAGATAAAATCAAACATGACCTTGGTAGGAACATCGGTTACACCGTCATACCATTTATGAATGCCTGTATTGGAATACACACCAATCAATTGAGATACCGTGACATCTATTCCACTTTCCTCTTTAATCTCTCGAATTAATGCATCCACCAGGTTCTCTCCGACCTCTACTTGTCCACCAGGAAATACCCATCCACCATCATGCGTCCTTACTAAAAGGATATCTCCCTGTTCATTTTCTGCGAATCCACCTACCGCTACAATATGTGTTGGCCAAGCCATAGATTGCACCTCTTTTTAAAAGAGGTTAACAATTTAATCAGCGTTTGTAAACGATATTTTCCTACTCCATAACGCTTTAAAAGCTTCGCAATGCTCTATTAAATCATCAAACTTCCCTTCACCCACGACCGAGCCTTGGTCCACTACGAGTATCTTATCAACGTCTTTTATAAAATTTAGTCGGTGGGCAACAATAATGATGGTTTTGTCCTTAAATTCCTGCAAAATCGTCTCCATTAGACTTTGCTCCGTGATATTATCAAGTGCAGAAACAGGTTCATCTAGAATTAAAATGTTTCTTTTCTGAGCAATGATTCTGGCAAAAGCTAATCGCTGTCTCTCCCCGCCTGATAATTTAACCCCTTTTTCACCTACCAAAGTATCTAAACCATCAGGTAATTGGCTTACCTTTTCCTGCAGATGAACTTTTTCCAAAATCTCATACAACTCTTCATCGGACAAGGAATGCTCATCAAATACAATATTGTCCCTAATCGTAGCGTCAAAAATCGGCGTGTCTTGTGATAAGTAAGAGATATGATCATAGTAGCTATCCAGATGGATCTCATCGATATCCTTACCGTCCAATAAGAGTTCACCTTTGTCCTTTTTTAGTAAGCCTACGATCAGTTTAATCAAGGTAGATTTCCCACCCCCACTTAATCCGACAATAGCAACGGACGTTCCTCGCGCAATCGAAAAGGATAGATTATTCAAGATCTTCACTTGTCCATAATCAAAAGATACATTCCTAAATTCAATATTGCCGTGGATCTCAGTGACGACTTCTCCGGACTCCAAATTCCTATCTTCTGGTGCCTCAATAAATTCCTCAAATCTCTTATAGGTCACTCTATTCAGTCTGTAATCTACAAATAGAACATTAAATATGGCAATCGGCGAGTATATCTTATCAATAAACATAAACAATGCGACCACAACACCAAGAGAGCTATCGCCAGCGACGATGCTTTTTACACCATAAATCAAGACGACGACTTTAATTACCGTGACAAACAACTCGAATATCGCGAAAAAAGCTTCGTGGATCATTTGTAGCTGGGCATTTTTATGAATGATAGTGCGTGCGGTCTGGCTTAACTTATCGATCTCTTTCTCATATCGTTTATTAGTTCGGAAGACGACCAATTCCATAAAGCCACGGATAGAGAATCTGGACATCTTTTCTTGTTCCTGTAGAATGGTCGCCTTCATCGCATACAGAAATTTCAACAGCAGATTCGTTATCAAAAAGACGACCACGTAGCCAGCAGCAATCACTACCATGATCCTTAAATCATAAAAACTGATAAAGATAAGACTGAACAGAAGAGTGGGCAATAACTCATGTAATGTTTTGAGGAAAAAGGAGAAAATCATGCTGTTTCCAGCTGCTGCTCCATTCTCGATCACTTTAATCATCTGACCTGTGCCCATATCCTGATAGGCTTGATAGTCGATTTTGGATATTTTAGATAGTGCAAGTATCTTTAACCTCTCCGTTATACTGNNCATCCACATAATTTAGGATCACCACCCCAGCCAGCAAAACGCCGTACACCAAGATTAAATTAAATATCTCACCAAAGCTGCCCATCACAGTGGCCTTGTCTAATATTTTTTGAAACACCACAATGCCTAAACTACTCAGCAGTTGAATAGTAAAACCCAATAAAATATAACCGCATATCCACCATTTCAGGTGAGCTAGACTCTTTTTCAACATAACATTCTTCCTCCTCTTTCAATTGAATGTAAAAAGCCAGGCAACCCTCTCCATCCAACTGTAAAAAACCATCCACAAATACACGGTTCTCTAAGTTAAATAGGTTAAGTGCCTGGCTCTATACAAATAGCTGCCTCTGGCACCGTTCAAAGCTCTAGTTCATGTAATCAAAAGGGTAGACTCCCCCCTTGATAGCTGGTACGCGTTTGACCCAGCCCGATAACTAGTTACTTCGAACGATACGGTAAGACATCCATTTCACCCCAATTAAAAGAATTGTTCCTATTATAATTCTCTAATCCATATATTTCAAGAATTACGTTTGACGATACGTAGTCCTGCCACTTGGCCCACCTTATGTCCTTCATGCGAAGCGAACTTGATCGTAACCGCTGAGTTGCAGCTCGTGATCGTCTGCGGAAGCTCGTAACGAATGGTCTCCAGCTTGTTCATCTCTTCAGATGATATTCCAGTGAATGTGGGCAAATCCAGCTACCTAGCTGTCGATAGAGTATGGCAGGATGGAGACGTTGTCGAATATGATATTCCGATGTCGGTAAGAATCGAGTCCATGCCGGATAATCCAAACCGAATTGCATTTCTCTATGGACCGCTTGTGCTTGCATGTGATATTGGACCTATAAATGCAGAGCTAGGTAGTGATCGCGCCCTTGCCTCCTTATTAATCGGAGATCGCGAGACGCTCACGGACAGCCTCATTCAGTCTAACGTTAGCAAAAATGTGTTCCGGATGAAAGGTTTAGGATATGCAGGAGACTTGAACTTCGTCCTTTCTACCCTATGCATGATCATCGTTATTCCGT
>DOJM01000202.1:0-5817 GCA_003529225.1 Paenibacillus sp. | reverse complement strand
ATCTACAACCGCAAGTATCGCGACTGCTGGATCAATGGCTGGTTCTCTTTCACAATGGAAGTCTTGGCAGAGGAGCAAGTGGATCTGGTAGTAACGTACTTGAAGTCCAACGATACTTCGGTGGCCTTCGATATTACGGCAGATGGGAAACAGCTTGGGCTAGGCGTCCTTGATGCAAGCGAACCTCTTACGGTGGCAATCATCGCGGAGAAATTCAATTACAACAAGGATTATTTAGCTCGGCTATTTAAACAACATACCTCCATGGGGCCTTTGGAGTATATTCATTCAGTACGTGTGAATAAAGCGAAGGAGCTGCTAACCAGAACCGCCCTCAACGTGAGGGAAATCGCGACAGAGACGGGGTTCACCGACGATAAGTATTTCATGCACCTCTTCCGAAAATACGAGAACATGACACCGACTCAATATCGTAACGCCTATCATAAGACATTTATGAATAATGATTGAATTAAAGGGCTGCCCATAAGTAGCATTCACTACTTTTGAAACAGCCCTTCTCTAACTTACAATCTTTAATTTATTGAATCGTTTGCAAAGACGAATTCCATCGCCAGCGCGGAGTTGCGCCTTGCAGATGCACCCCTCCATACCATTCATCGATTCCTTTTTTCTGAACCCAGTCTTCATTTCCAGCCAATACACTTTTGCCTAGCTCGGTTAATGTAAGCTCGCAGTCTTTGAATGACATTACTGAATCGTTATAACCAGGAAAATCATTGAACCCATGGGTTTGCAGCAAAGGGTATGGGCCTTGTACAATTTTTCTTAGGATATGCCAATATTGCAAGTCGCCCATGCCTAAGATGTTAAGCTTATCACCCACATTTTTGAACAGCTCATAGGGTGATTTTATTCCCTCATGGATCATCTCCAGCGTGATTTGTTCTACGATACCAAGTCCGTTTGTAGTAGAGGGAAAGCGCGATAAATGCGCCTGAAAGGCATCATGTGCAAAGGGCAAAGCCGACGTATCGCTAGTTAGATATTGTTGCAGCGATTCTGGATTCGGTGATACATAGGCTTCCCAGAGTGCTTGGCCTACCTCTAACTCCTTGTCGCCGATTAACTTCCACGTTCCTGATAAAGTCTCCATTTGCTCTACAGATAGTTGTCCAAGTCCTCGAAACAGCTCAATGCCGGGATACTCTCCAATGCACAATAAACTCAGCTTCGTGGATCCCTTCTTCTGCTTCGAGAACCAATGGAGCAAATAGCACAGCATCGTCTGGTCGAATAGATCATGCTCGAACCATAGCACCACTTCCTCATATTTATGAAAATCCGCTAATGTTTTTTCCTGACTCTCACTGCCCTGTATGAATTCCGTCTGTGGAATCCCCATCGTTTGTTCCAAATATTGCGCTCGAACAGCACGGTTATCTCCATCGGGAGGATCCAAAAATACCGGCCCATGAGAGTAGACCTCTCTCCATACTAATACATCACCTTGCACAATTCCCTGACGCAGCTTATCTCCCACTACATCTCCGTTTACAATATGAAGCACACCTTTTCCTCCTTCGTACAAATGATTGAACACGGAGAGGACATCCGCAACAGGTAGCGCACCCTTAAGCTTGCGGCGAGCATCAAAGAGTCGTTTCTTCAATACCGGGACTGAGGTCCCCAGAAAGTCAGCAATCTCTTGAAGGGAATATCCCTGAAAATAATATAATTGAACGGCGATCCGCATATTGGATGTCAATGCAGCTATAGACTCGTGAAGCAGTCGCCGCGCTTCTTTTTTCTCAATAATGTCCGCCACACTAAATGAAGATTCTGTCGATTCCACAGCTTCATCGTAGGGTAATGCAGGATGCTGCTTTCTTCGCAAGATTCGATAACATTGCCGCACCACAATAGCTTTAAACCAGCCCGGGAATGCCTCTACTGCTCGTAATTTATTCAAGTTCAAAAAGGCTTCTGTGAAAGCTTCTTGTACAGCATCTTCCGCTAATTGATAGTCCCGCAGCTTTTCGAACGCAACTGCATTTGCCATCGGCGTAAAGTGCCTAACGATCTGTTCAAAGGCTTGACGATCTCCTCGCCCTGCCTCTTCAATATACTGAAGCATACTTTTGCTCGCTCCCTTCTTCCGTATTATATACAAGTGCCACTGAAGTTCCTAAAGGTTACGGATTTGAATCAATATCATCCACACCAATCCTACTCTCCACATTTGAACCACAAGCAACTTCCATATATGATAGCTATATCATTGTTCTCAGGGAGGATTCATAGAAGTGGCAGTATTAATCAACGAACAAATCAGAGCATCCGAAGTAGTCCTTACAGGACTTAGAGGCGAGAAGCTGGGCATCGTCTCCCGAGAAGAAGCGCTGGCCATGGCCAGATCGGCAGGTGCTGATCTGGTATGCACCTCGCTAATGAGCAGCCCACCGCCCTGCAGCCTAACTGCAAAAGGCAAAGCAAAAGCTGCCGCGCAGAAGGAGGCAGCCTCAGCACGCAAGGCTAGTGGCGGCTCAGCTGCAAAAGGTGGCAGCAAGGAGAAGGTCAAAGAACTCCGCTTCACGGCTCATATTGAAGAGCATGATTACGATACGAAGCTTCGCCAGGCAGAGAAGCATCTCCGTTCTGGCAAGCCAGTTCAACTAGTCGTGAAGGCATCCGGCGCCAAAGAAGCTGCTGCTTCCAAGGCCGTATTGGAGCGACTAGTGACTGACTTGAAGGAAGTTGGAACGAAGGACACTGGCATCCAGACAGGTGGTAAAGGGTCGCAGGTGAAATTAAATCCACGCTGAGGAGTGGCCTATTCCAATTATTTATAAGCATACAAACAAGGCCATCCTCTGCGGGATGGCCTTTCATTCCATAGGCAATGTCCATACTCGCCCTTAAACATATTCATTTTTAAACATGATTGCCCATTAATCCCCTCGGGCGATAGTTCATGCCACCTGCATAAAGGTGGGAGACATCTCCCAATCCAATACATCTAGGAACGGCAAAGTGCTCGCTGCGCTCTTCAAACAAGATTGTTGTTACCGAGCTTGGTGCCAGCCAGAATACGGACCAAGTCAAGGCTAACGGAATTTGCAATAAATGAGCTAGCCACGCGAGACCAAAGCCACCATGGCATACTACTCCAATCTTCTGGGTAGAAGGCTCAAGGATACGATAAAGTCCATCTTCTCTTTTATAATGGTGTCGAAGCAAGAATTGATCTGAAGCCGCTTGTAATTCGCTAAACCGCAATCTGTATTCTTCTTGCTTCAACCAATGATCTTTTTCATCAGACCATACTCTCTTTCCACTCGATAGTTCGCTAATATGTTCTCCGGGGCTATCCCAAATAGACGACAATTGTCCATCCAACATAATCTCTGTCCAATCCAGTTCACAAGTCCAAGGTTCTGTCTGAATGACAAGTCCCGTCTCTTTGGCCACATAACTGGCTGTTGTCTGTGCTCTACCCAGTGGTGAAGCATATAGTTCATCCAGACCGATAGATGCCATGCGTTTCCCTAGTGCTGCTGCTTCCTGATGCCCGAATTCTGTTAGACCATCTATGGAATAGTCCGGATCACCATGACGAATCAAAAATATTTGCATAACAATGTCCTTCTCCCCTCAAATCCAGCCTTTTTCTTCTGCCAGCCGTACCGCCTCAATCCGACTTTTCACTTCCAGCTTATTGAGTATTTCAGAAATATAATTGCGAACAGTTCCATAAGAAAGGTGTAGCGAAAAAGCGATCTCCGCCGCCGTTTGCCCTTCACCAGCTAGCTTTAAGATCTCTCGCTCCCGTGCTGTTAGTGGATTTTCTTCCCGCAAGCTACCAAAAACTAACTCGGGGGATACCTCCCGATGTCCAGCCATTACACGGCGAATAGATTCAGCCAGCTTATCTACAGGCTCGTCCTTCAACAAATACCCTTGTATACCAGCCTTCACTCCACGCTCGAAATAGCCCGGACGGGCAAAGGTAGTCAAGATGATAATTCGAGTCGGACAACCTTTACTCCGCAATATTTCTGCAACCTCCAGCCCGCTCTTGAACGGCATTTCAATGTCCATGAGACATACATCCGGCTGAAGCCTGTCGATTAAAGCTAACGCCTCAGCTCCATCACAGGCCTCTCCGACAACTTCGATATCATCCTCAAGATCCAGCAGGGATGCCATCGCTCCCCGAAGCAGACGTTGATCCTCCGCTATAACGATGGTTATCATGCACTCTCACCTCCTGTTGCTTCCTTAACGATTAGAGGGATCATAACGATCAGCGTTGTTCCCTGACCTTCTTCTGAGCTTAGCGACAGAGAGCCATCAATCAGGGATAGACGTTCCGCCATCCCCTTCATACCATTTCCATCACTAAGCTCACCATTACATCTCTCACCGTTCTGGAGGCCAATTCCGTTATCTTTAACGGTAACGCGAACTTCTCCGGCGGTCTTTGCCACCCCGATGAAGCATTTATCCGCTCTACTATGCTTCACAATGTTAGTCACTGCTTCTTTGATACAGAGGCTGAAAATATTTTGCGTCAGATCGGATACGCCCTCTAGCGAGATATCCCCGTCCACTTCCAAGGCAATCTCCGCCGTGCGCAGCATTTCCCCGGTTTCTGCCAGTTCTTCTGCTACTGAAATCGCACGCATTTCCGACACTAGCTCACGCACCTGACGGAGCGCAGCCCGCGAAGTACGCTGAATTTCCCGCGCCTCCTCTTGAGCTCGCTCCGTATTTTTGGTCACCAGCTTCTCTACGAGTTGGCTTTTTAATGTAATCAAGGACAGCGTATGCCCGAGGGTATCATGCAAATCACGAGCGATTCTCATGCGTTCCTCACGCTTCACCAACTCTTTAATCACCTCATTAGCTTGATCTAGCTCTTTCTCCAGCTTCTGATGTTGATGCATGGATCTTACGCCGAATGGCATAATCAGCATAATAACGATAAACGGGATTAAGAACATAATACTAACCCATTCCAACTCACGGCCTACTAAGACCAGCACCGAAAGTACCATGACAACAAAAGAAGTAAATGCAATTTTAAATCCTTTATTCTCCGTATAATAAGCTATAAAATTCACGGTGAAAAAGCCCATATACAGATTAAAGGGCGTATAGAATAAGCTAAGCACCACGATGATCACCATTTGAGTCGTTAACCAAACATTAAACACGCCACCACGAACCCAATACAGCTGGCGGTAGCTGATGGCAAACACCGCTATCATAATCCCACCTAGAATGAGCTTCACTCCAGTCTCCCCGCGCAAATTCAGGATGGGCAAAATCAGATAAACAGCCCATACATAAGGGAAAAAACCCTGACTTCTCGGAAATAACTGAAACTGTCCACGCTCGGTCATTACTTTACACCGCTTCCTGTTTTTTTCGAATATAAACCGATAGTAACATAAAAACTACCAAATATCCGAGCAAAATCAAGACATTACTCCACTGCGGGGTTGCACCACGTACGATCTCCCATGCCCCATTTCCATAGTTATAGGAAGGTAACCAATGGCCAATCTTCTGCATTAATCGTGGCAAAATCTCAATCGGCATCCACATGCCCCCCGCTACAGCAAGCGCCATATAAATCACGTTACTGACTCCACTAGCCGTATCCACCCGTTTCATAGCACCCACAAGCGTACCAATCGCCAAAAATGGAAGGGAACCGATCAGAATCCATAGCCCGCTAAGCCCCCATTGACCCGCTGTTAAGGAAACGTCATTGATAAAATATCCTGCGGCAAAAATACAAATGACCGAGAATAGGTGCATCATCGTTTGCCCGAACATTTTTCCAAA
>DOJM01000272.1:6880-7119 GCA_003529225.1 Paenibacillus sp. | reverse complement strand
ATCGTCCCAATCTAGAGTCTTTTTCACTCTCGCTCGGCTATCGTCTTGCACATCCTTCTTACACTCTAATTAAAACATATGATAAATTTTGGGAGTATAGGGAGCATATTATATTTCTATAAAAAAAGAGATGATTATCCTTAATAACTAAGGATAATCATCTCTTTTGTATAAAATCATTAAATTAATTACAGCTTATGTACCTTTATCACAGCCGTAGGCTGGTCGATATTCTTTCG
>DOJM01000272.1:4313-6834 GCA_003529225.1 Paenibacillus sp. | reverse complement strand
GGAGAGGAAGTTTGGAACTGTAGGAGCGTAGCGTTCGCCTAAAAGCTTTCCTTGGAAAGCTACCTCGGAAGCATATGCTATCCTCGGATTTCAACCGCAAACAGCGGTTTCTAATCAAGAAATCTGAGGATAACAGCGACCGGAAGTCCAAACATTCCTCACAGTGACGCTAAACCTCACCATACGACGCCATCCTCATAACACTTCAGCCCGGCATCGATCTCTATACTCCTTAGGAGACATCCCCGTCTGCTTCTGAAATACCTTCGTGAAATAACGCCGTTCCTGATAACCGACTCCGGAACCAATCACCGTAATGCTCTTATCGCTGTTAGTAAGCATAAACTTGGCAGCTTCAATTCGCTGTTGTGTTACGTATTCCACGAAAGTCATTGCAAAACGGTTCTTAAACAAGAGGCAGAAGTAACTGCCACTAATCCCGATCTTATTCGCCACTTCCTCAATCCCGATATCTGAATGAAGATGTTCAGTGATGTATTGAGCGGCCAAGTTCATCAGCTGATCCGGCGTTTTTTTACCATTGTCTACTTCAGGAATCTCCTGAAACAGAGGGATGCTATTATACAGTTTATTCTTAAACTGTTTACTACGGATATTAGCTCCGATCTCACGTACCTTATTGCCAAGCTCCTCATAATGTATCGGCTTACAAATGTATTCTTTTACCCCAAGCCGGATCGCTTCCCGTGCATAGTCGAACTCCTGATACCCGGTAAGAAGCAGTACCTCACTATCCAATCCCAATTCCCGCAGCTTTCCTACAAAAGTTAACCCGTCCATCACTGGCATACGAATGTCACTCAATACAAGATCGGGTTGTTCCTCTTTAGCAATACGCAAGGCGTCCATACCGCTTCGCGCCATACCGACGACCTCCATCCCCATCTCCTGCCATGGTAACACACTCTTCAGATTATTCAGAATTGGGGCTTCGTCATCTACCAATAATACTTTTAGCATAATGATCTTCCCCCTGCTCGTATTTAGGTATGACACATTGAATAATAGTACCATATCCTGGACTGGAACAAATAAATATTCCATATCTGTCACCGTATTCAATGCGGATGCGATCCGCTACACTGCGAATACCAAGGCCTCTACGTTCAAGATTCATCCGGTTTTCCCGTTCAACTTCAACCTCTTGCTCCACAGGATCATTCACAATATATTGGAAAACAGACAACTGAGATGGTGTAATTCCAATACCGTTATCTTCAATTCGTAAAATTAAGTCCCCTTGCTTCTCCCAAACTTTCACAGAAACTTGACCTTTGTAATCAATACCCTCAAATCCATGCTGAATGCTATTCTCTACAAGCGGTTGCAAAGTAAGCTTTAAAATGCCGCAACTCATCAATTCTTGTGGGATATCAATATCGTATTCAAATAAATCCTCAAATCTAAATTTTTGAATATCCAAATAATTGCGCAGATGTTTAATCTCTTCATCCAGTGTAATTTCTTCTCGATCCTGAATGCTAATACGTAAAATACTTGCCAGCCGGTAGACCATCTCACTGACTTTCTTGCCTTCATTCTGTATAGCCAGAACATTAATCGACTCTAACGTATTGAATAAAAAATGCGGTTTAATCTGAGCCTGTAGAACACGCATCTCGGCTTGATTCTTGCGACGCTGTTCCAAATGGATTCTATTAAACAATCGGTTAATTTTATCCATAAGATCATTAAAGCCCTTACCAAGAAGCGTTAACTCATCATTCCCCTTCACTTCTACCCGCGAAGTTAGATCTCCATCCTCAACACGTCGCATAAAACGAACAATTACGGCTATTGCACCAGTAATGCGATTCATAAAGAATAGATTGAAGATCACCGCTGCCAAAAAGCAAAGGAAGATAACCCCAACAAACCAGCGAGAAAATACTGTAACTTCATGAGACAAAGAGTTCCATGAAGTTACAGACACTAGACTCCAAGGATAATCTTTCAAATGATACATGGAAAGAATACTTTTCTCCCCGTTGTACTCCGTTTTAAAACTCTGAAACCCTTTTTCAAAGGTAATCTCTTTATTCGCGAATGACTGAATATCCTGTCCATCCAGCTTTTGATCCGGGTCAAATAGAATCATTCCGTCATCATTTACTAGCATAAACGAAACATCCTGATTGCTATCCCCAATTTTTAAATTGCGAAATATCGATTCGAGCTCCCAATTTTTGATCTGTACAACAAGGATACCTATGTTCTGAAAGAAGCTCAGTTCCTTCACGAGTCGAATTTGTGTAAACACAGGTTCAGTTCCTGTAAGCTCGGGATACTCATGAGGAGCCAGCCATTTCGGCACGCCATTCAAATCCATTACTTCCTGGTACAAATCACTTTTTTTGAAAGTATCATAGGGTAGCGTTCGGAAATTTTCCTTATTAAAAAGCGACACGATTTCAGAGTTACCTCTACCGTTAAAATTGTATAAAAAAGCATAGCTAATCGATGGATGGTTAAACAACAGACTACGGAAATTGCGCTGGCT
>DOJM01000272.1:883-4300 GCA_003529225.1 Paenibacillus sp. | reverse complement strand
CAAATTAAGTTGCTCAGCATCAGTCAAATCTTGATTAGAAGGATCTTCTGCGCTAAGTGCCATATGAAAAACCGAGGTAGCAATTCCGTTGTCTGTAACGTTATCCATATCTTTTAACACATTTGAAATACTGTAACTAATTGCTTTGAGCGAGTATTCCGACTGTTGACTGTACTTCTTCTCAATAGAGTTATAAGTCACGAAAAACATAAGCATGCCTAGAATAAATAAGGGAATGATTATCAGGCCCAAAAATGCCGTAAATAATTTATAGCGCAAATTCATCGGCTAGTGCTCCTGACTGAGAAAAAAAGTTATCCTTTTACGCCACCCGCTGTTACGCCTTCAATAATTTTTTCCTGTAAAATCGCATAAATCACAATTACTGGCAGAACGCTGAAGACGATACCCGCTGACATTTGTGCATAGTTCATCTGATATTGATCACGGAATTGAACCATACCCACTGGTAGCGTACGTAGTTCATCATTCGATAGGAAGTAGTTTGCCAGCAAGAATTCGTTCCAATTGCCCAGGAAATTAACAATGAATACAGTAACCATGGCAGGTACGGTTAGAGGTACAATAATTTTAGCAAAGATACCTGGTGCCTTCAACCCATCCATGACCGCTGCCTCTTCAATTTCCCTAGGCAACGAGCGCATAAATGCAGCCAATATTATTATCGTAAATGGAATTGCATTCGCGATATAAGGGATAATCAACGCCCAGTGCGTATTCAGAATCCCCATCTTACGCACAATCGTATAAATAGGAAGCATCAATGCGTTGTTTGGAATGAGCATTCCCACCATAACTAAGGTGAACAAAATCGTATTCCATTTGCCCTGGCGCATCCGAGTAACTGCAAAAGCAAACATAGACGCTAGAATGATAGACACTATAGAAGCCAATATGGAAATATACAAACTGTTAAAAAAGTAGGTGCTGATCTTGGCATTTACCCAAGCTTCAACGTAGTTATTGAAGACGAACTCCTTTGTAATCCCAAAAGGGTTAAGTGCTATTGCATTGTTATCCTTTTTCACAGAGGAGAATAACACGAACAGGAAAGGAAATAGAATAACTAGTAGATAGGACAAAAGCGCGACGTGTGGCAGACTTTTTTTCAGGGCGCGTGGCATCAGTATTCAATCCTTTCTGTGCGTCGGGCTATCAGCAGCTGATAAACGGCTGTAACCACCAGTGTAAATACAAAGATTAGGACTGCGATGGCATTACCGTACCCGTATTTAAAGTTCGTAATTGCATATTTAATCATGTAGGTTGCCATAACATCGGTTGAACCAGCAGGTCCACCCTTAGTCATTACAATGACGATATCCGCTGCTTTCATTGCCCCTGCGATGGATAACATGATTACGACAGAGATGATTGGAACGATTAGCGGAAGCGTGATGCGTGTAGCACGTTGGAATCCCGTTGCGCCATCAATGGCAGCTGCTTCATCCAATTCACCCGGTATCGACAGAATAGCTGCAAGTACCATTACAATGTAGAATCCGGTCCATTGCCAAGCATTCGTGATCAAGATGGATAACATTGCGAATCTTTCATCTGACAGCCAGTAAAGTGGATCAATACCAACTAAGCCAAGAACCTTATTTAAAAGTCCAATGTTGGGCTCATAAATGAAGCCCCATAGAATAACGATAACTGCTGTAGACATAATGGAAGGCATGAAGACCGCTGTCTTATATAAGCCTTTTAGCTTCTTTACGTTTGATATCAATAACGAGAAGAATATGATTAACGGCACCTGTACAAAACAGGAGAAAAGAATGAAGAAACCGTTATTTTTGACAGATATCCAGAATCGTTCGTCTCCTAATGCCTTCTCAAAATTACTGATTCCGGCAGACTTGACTGTTTCAGATACCCCATTCCAGCTAGTAAAGCTGTAATAGATTGAACTAAAGATGGGATAGATGAAGAACATCGTGAACAAGATCAGTGCTGGAAGAATAAAAAGGAAAAATACCAATGGATTTCTTAGTGCTTTATTCATGACTACCTCCGGTTGCTTTGACATCTGGCGAACAATGAATGTTTTAGATCTTTGCAAACACATAAATTCTTTGAGTTTAAAAATGTACCCTGGTTCTGGCACCAGGGTACATTCAATTTGCAGCTACTTATTCAACTGCTGCGTTTGCTTCTTCTTGTACCTTCTGTAAAGCTTCGCCCATTTTCTCTGGAGTTGTCTGACCACCAATTAGCTTTTGAATTTGAATGTTACTGATCTCTGTAGTTACATCAGCTTGAACAAGTGAGTCAAATGCAGGGAACGAAGATTGTGAGTTATTAAGTACACCTACGATTTCGCTCATCAGATCATCCGTAATATTTTCATTCAGCACGTTTTGATCAATTTTCATCGCTGGCAGTACGCCATCTTCAACAAGACCACGTAATTGCATTTCTTCGTTAAACAAGTTTTTGATGAAAGATTTCACAGCAGCCAATTGACGTGGATCTTTCTCAGCAGAAGCAGAGAAACCATAGCCATTGTTTACATCGCGCATCAATGCAGTTTGGTCGCCTACGCCACCATCAACTGGAGGAATATTAAAGAATCCAACTTTACCGATCAAACCTTCGCCAGATTGTCCGGCTTTAAATACGGAAGATTTCCAAGTACCATCATACAAGAGGATTGCTTCACTACTAGTGAATTGTGTTGTATATTCAGCATACTCGAAACCAAGTTCGCCTTTTTTGAAGTATCCTTTGTCAACCCATTCTTTGTATTTCGCAAAACCTTTTACAACATTTGGATCAGTCCATTTAGCTTCGCCTGTTGCAAATTTAGCGGTTACATCTGGACCTGCATAGCGTGACCACAAGTGGTTAGCTAGCATAAGTGGTACCCAACCAGCCTTTGATGCACCAGCCAAAGGTACTTTTCCGTCAGCCTTGATGTCAGCCAATTGTTGTTCCAATTCAGCAAATGTTGTTGGAGCTTTCCAACCCTTGCTATTGTAGTATTCTTTGTTGTAGAAGAAACCTTCACCAGATCCACCGATAGGCAATCCGTAAATTTTCCCTTCATAAGTGAAAGGATCAAGGTTTGAGAATTTATCCTTAATTCCAAGTTCCTCTAGGATTGGAGTCAGGTCAAGTAATTTACCTTCTTTAGCATAGATCTTAGAGTCAGGACTTCCGAAAAGATCGAAGATCTCTGGTGGATTACCTGCAGCCATTTCACCACGTAATTTTTCTTTACGGTTTACATCTGAATCTACTCCATCAAGCTTAAAGGTCAGGCCTGGTACATCGCCTTCTACCTTTTTCACTACTTCTTGCAGAATAGCTAGACGTTTCTGTTTGTCGGCACCGATTTGAGTGTGACGAATCGTCATTTCGAACGGCTCGCTACTAACCGGTTCTTCTGTT
>DOJM01000272.1:0-868 GCA_003529225.1 Paenibacillus sp. | reverse complement strand
TTTTCTTGTGACCCCCCATATAATGTTGTGCTTTACACTTCTTATTATAGAAAACAGATTCCATTCTCGTAAGGTTAAGATTCATCCACTATAGGGATAAAATTCTCTAATGAAAGCGGAATCAACTACACGATGTGTAATATAATATAACCTCACTTCAGTAATTATTACGATTAATTGCTATATAGCGTGATTTAACCATACATACACTTAGAAAATAATAATAAAAACTCAATATAATGATACAATATCTATCATAGCGTATTTTCAACTCTTTAATTAACAGCTGTAAATATATCATTTTTTTCAAAAGGGAAAATACAAAATTACCCCTTTCAATGACATCAGAAGTCCCTCATAACAAAAAAAAGCCGTTCCTTCAGCAATAAAACACTGAAGGAACGGCTCCACTTAATGTAGGAATAATAATACCTACGCTGTCTGCTTACGACCTTCTTCGACTAAGCGGTACGCCCGCTGAACTTCTTCATCCGTAGGGGATGGCACTCCATCCAATTCATAAGCTTTGCCGAGCATTTCCCATTTATAGATACCCATTTGATGATAAGGTAAGATTTCAAATTTCTCAACGCCATTTAAGGTTCCTATATAACGACCTAAATTAATAAGGTCCTCNNAGGTCCTCTTCACGGTCATGAATGCCTGGAACATATACATGTCTAATCCACATCTTACGGTTATGATCTGACAGCCAGCGTGCAAGCTTCAAGGTCCGATCATTAGATTTACCAGTTAACTTAATGTGTGCTTCTTCATCAATATGCTTCAAATCAAGCATCACCAAGTCCGTAACATCCAATAAGTCATTAATCTTGTCACCTTCGTTATAACCATTACTATCTAGTGT
>DOJM01000274.1:11415-11592 GCA_003529225.1 Paenibacillus sp. | reverse complement strand
TCGGATTATTGAACCGCTTGAATTGTCGGATACATTCCTACCTGGCAATTCAAGCGTTATTCCAGGCACCAAGCATGCTCGGGGATATTCCCAACCAGACGAAGCAAGTGAGATTAAAGACGTTACTTATTATAATCCAAGTGCAGGTAGTTCGGCTGGAGATATGATTTCTACTGC
>DOJM01000274.1:2084-11369 GCA_003529225.1 Paenibacillus sp. | reverse complement strand
ATGCTTACTACAGTTCCTACAGGAAGAGTAGGAATCGATGGATATGGTCTTGGAATCTTTGAAACTAAGCTTCCAAACGGTGTCTCGATATGGGGACACACAGGTGGCATTCTAGGGTTTTCTACGATTGCCGGAGGTACACTTGGAGGCAATCATACGTTGGTCGTCAGTTTGAACAGTTTGGGTAGAGATAACAGTCCTAATCCGTTTAAAAGTATTTTACTTGCTGAATTTAGCAAGTAGGGAAAAATGGAAAATGGAAAATACGGATAAATTTTGTGATCATTTTTTCAGTTAAATATATACCTTTCTAGTCCAAAATCCCCAACTTACTTTTAAAAATAATCTTTGGGCTTTTGGATTAGGACGGCAACTTTTTTGAACTTTCCCCTCTCAGAACGCCCAGAAAATCTGCGCAATATAAGGGGGTTGGTCCCTTATTTGAAGATTATGATAATTTATTAACAGCTATATCAGTAATCAAAGGAGAGTTAAATTATGGATAAAATTATGAATGATTATCTAATGAAAATTGAAACTCATTTGAAATCGATGACCGATTCCGAGCGTATTGACATTTTAAAAGAAATCAAAAGTGTAATACTTGAATTGCAAAATAATGGTGTATCTACTGAGCAAATCATCGAACGGTTAGGAAACCCAAAAGAATTAGCGAAAGTATACTTAGGTAAAGCCATTTCAATGAACAGTAAATTTAGTTGGCGTAAATTTGGTGCAATATTTGCTCTTTGTAACAGTTTTGTAGGTGTCAGTGGTATCTTACTCTTGCCGTTCATCAGTACTCTTTCCATTGCTTTAATGATTGGTGGAGTTATTACGCCGATAGGCGGAATTCTTAAATTTGTCGGACAACATATGGGATTTGATATTGGGGGAATAACAATCGAAATGGGAGCATTTACACCAAGCCCAATGTATTCCTTGCCAATTTCTATTGTGATTGGAGTGTTACTGTTTTGGTTTGGGAAAGTCTTATGGAAGCTTACTATTAAATATATTCAGGCAATTAGTCAGAAAAAGAAATTAATATAATGAACGGGGCGCGACGGTCATTCATAGACCAACTGTACCCCGATTTCTGGCTGGCCTATTTTTTAGGCATATATCGTCAATCGCAATCGAAACAATCGAAAGGCACACCGTAGTTATCGGAGTTAGCTGCTGAGGTCTGACCTTTTTTTTGCTTGACCTTAGGCTAGGTGATGAACTAGTCGGAAGACTGTGTGGGGAAATAATTCATCATATTACACTGAGAGGGTACTTCCANNTCGCTGTAACGCTAAGCACGTCTCTAGCTGTGACTTACTTAATTGCTTTGGTCGGAGGGTATAGTGTCAGTGCGGAACAGCTCCCTCTTAAGAAGCAAATAATCACAGCAATTCAGACTACAGCTGTTCCTGCTGCTCCAAGCGGTCCGGTTGACCCCAAAGAAGTGGAGGCCTTCGCGGACAATTACTTTGGGAAAAGCCTGAAGAAGTTCAATGTTCCGGGTGCCATGTTCGTCGTCGTTCATGACGGACAAGTGGTTTTATCCAAAGGATACGGGTATGCAAACAAAGAAAGCAAAACCCCAGTTGATTCCAATACCGTTTTTCGCATCGGCTCCATTTCTAAGACGCTTACAGCTGCGGCGGTGCTGCAGCTTGCAGACCAAGGGAAGATCAAGCTGGATCAGGACATCCAATCATATCTCGGCGGTATCACAATACCAAATTCGACAGGTAAACAGCTAACTTTGGAAAATATGCTGACCCACATGTCTGGGTTCGATTTCCCATATGAAAAAGACGATGACGCCTCGCCCGATCTTCTCAATCAAGAGAATTCTCTTCGAGATTTCTTAATGGATCGAATGCCAACCATCGTCCGGACGCCGGGGGAAGCCTACCAGTATGACGATTATGCTTTTGCTTTGGCGGGATATGCCGTGGAACAAGTTACCGGGCTCCCTTTTCATGAATACATGGATAAAAACATCTTTCAACCACTCGGCATGAATTCTTCCCATGATCTTGTAACCCCAGAGCTTAAAGCCCGAATGGCTGCAGCTTACGATCCGGAAGGCACGCCATATCCGGAGTATGGCCTTTATCCTACGGATATGCCTCAGGGCGGAATGTTGTCCACCGGAAGCGATATGGCTAAATTCATGATCATGCTTCTACAAAAAGGAAAGACCGGAGATCGGCAAATGTTAAGTGAACAAAGTGTTCAACGAATGAGCAAGTTTTCCGTTTTCGCTCATCCGGCCATACCTATTACAAGCTATGGATTTGAAAGTATTTTCAATGAACTGTCGAATGGTCAGTATGTCGTCAGCAAAGGTGGGAACATCCCCGGACATGCTTCTTTTACATGGCTACTGCCTGAGCGCAAAACGGGAATGTTCGTCATTTATAATAATGATTCCGAATTGCGCTCGGATTTGTATGCTGCTTTTATGGACCATTATTATCCGAAGAGCACTGAGATGCCTGAATCGGTATCACCTCTGACAGAACAGCAAGCCGCGCGTTACGTCGGATTATACAAAGACCTGCATACCCCGTCATTTGTGACTAGAATTACGTACAATAACGGACAACTTGTAGCGGAAGACAGATACAAATTGGGAAATGGCAAGACTACTTTGAAAAAGATAGATCCCTTGTTGTTTATGGATGACCACGGGAAGAAAATAGCATTTCTTGAACAAAAGAATGGAGGTATTGCATATATGTATAGACCCTCCAAGTCACCGATAGCCTATTCGCCCAAAATACAGGAAAAAGCGTTGTTTTCGGATGTCTCGAAAGAAAGCCCCTACCAACCGTCTATAGAAAAGCTCCATTCGCTTGATATCATTAATGGAAGAGATGGGCGCAGCTTTGACCCCAAGGCGTCCGTGACCCGTGCGGAATTCATCACAATGCTGCTGCATGCTTT
Source organism: Paenibacillus sp. (assembly GCA_003529225.1). Lineage (GTDB taxonomy): Bacteria > Bacillota > Bacilli > Paenibacillales > Paenibacillaceae > Paenibacillus_AQ > Paenibacillus_AQ pseudetheri. The sequence continues at coordinate 8,423 of DOJM01000274.1, read as the reverse complement.
CGGCTATCCGCCCTCCAAATCGAAATCCGGTTATACGGATATCGAACACCATTTTGCCTTCAAAGAGATACAGGCAGCGGTCGAGCAGCATTGGTTGGGGGAGGAGACCGGAGGCCGATTTGAACCGGATCGCACGATAACTCGGGAAGAAATGGCCGTCATCTTAACGCGCATTCCTCTTCCATGGCCGCTTGGCGATGAGGTCCGATTGGCAGGGAAAATCGATGAATCGGCTATCAAGGCCGTAAGCAAGCTTGTTGCTGCCGGAGTTACGGATCCAGTCACAATAACCAATTCTGACGGTTCAGTCGATTTCCGCTCCAAAGAACCTTTGCTTCGCCAAGANNTTCATTGACAAGATTCTATTTGTTCCTTAATCGCTTATCGGCCGTTACAGCCGCATTCGCACCGTGACGGAATCTCCAACCATGACTAACTTGTTGTTTTTTTCCAGTTTTATTTTTCACTACCTTTGCGCTTAGCACATTCTATTCGTGAGGGATGGGACACTATTGTTCAATAAAATATCGACAGGCTATAATCTATGGTTCCTTATTTTATTATTTGGTCGATCTAAACCTTTACTTTCCTTAAACAGCAACAAATTTTTTTAGAAAAAGCTTAAAAATGAATGTAAATATGGGGCAATAGAAGGCGATTGAAAGAATCTGCCTACGCTATTGCCCCTTTAGGATATAATTACCTCATTACGAAACACATTCATTTTCTCCGCTGTCTTATATTCAGCTGGAGAAGGAGCTGTTGTCTTAATTGACAGTTATAGAATATGCCTTGAGGTTGAAAAAGTATGGCCATTTTTTTGGTTATGCCTTTTTTTCATTTCAAGGCTTTTTTATGTCCAAAAACATGAAAAGGGGGAGATAGAGATGGATGTCCACATTAATCAAGTGCTCGCTTACTCGAAACGGTAACGGGAGCAGATAACAATCACTCAATCTGAACCAGTTCAAGATATTAAGATCCGGGGAGTGTTGTGATCGCCATAGACAGGCAACTACGGCGGATCAAACTGCAAATGGAATATGACTATGATTGGATTAAGATCGATGATGTGGTATGAATTTGAATTCTCGGATACTAAAATCAAGAATAGACATAAGAAAAATACGAGATGAGTACGAGATAGGCTCCTTCAATAATGTGTCCAAAAGTAAAGGTTCAAGGATAGGCTCTAAGATTGGCCTTTTGGTTTCTTTTTAAGGTTGCGATAGCGGTATGCCACACCATGAAGCTCCTCCTTTCATAGATTTCATTGTTCCAGGTAGTGTCTTTAGAGAACGATTAGACTATCAAAGGTTTCTTTACTGACCGAAAATAAATAGTTTCCATTACGTTCCGACTTGGTGAATCCAGCCTCAGTAAGCTGCTTTAATTGTTTAGAAACCGCGGCCTCTGAGATCCCCCAATAATGGCGCAAGTTGCTTTGTACAGTGAGGACCTTTCCAGAGGATTTTCAGCATACGCATTCTTGTATCATCACTTAAGGCTGGGCACCTACTCGATTTGGAAGATCTAAGAGCGGGATCCAACCATCTGATAATTCTCCTAAAGTGTGGATGTTCTCTTGGAGTGTAAGGGGCATTGCTTTCTTGAGATCAAGCGCCCACTGCAATCGTTTCGGATGGTGCTCCGGTTGATAGAAGACATGTANNGAGCTCATCTCGTTCCTTTGCGATTAACCGTTTAGTTAATCAAAAACCACTTTCGAGTAAAGTGTTCAAAGTTATAGGTTGAACGGTCGATGTTGTCAAATGTTTTTTCACAGAAAAAAAGTGAGAGAAGTCCCTGTGCATTTAGCACGGATCTTTCTCTCACTTATAGAGTATTTTTAATAGCATTGTGAAGTAGAGTTATCTTCCACCTCTAGGCATCATGGAGTTATCAACAAATACATCTTTAACAGAATAGGTGTAGCAATGGCGAGGTACGGGTACACAGTGGTGACGTCTTACAATTTCAACTGGATGAATCACATTTACTACTTGTGGGTGGAAGTGATCTTGATAAACCACCTTTGGTGGGTCAGTAACCGTTTGGGCTGGGCATTTTGGACATTCAGACATTTCCTTCAGCTCCTTTTGTGTGTGGACTTACCGTATTATACGCACAGAACAAAAGCCTGCTTGGTTGTTTGTCTATTGTTTTAAAAATGGGTATTTGCTTAACGCTTGTAAATTTCACGCATAACATGACGAAGTTCCGGGATAATTAACCGTTCCATAGCCAGCTTTACTGCTCCAGTAGAGCCAGGCATAGAAAAGATAGCGGTCTTTCCCATAGTGCCGGCGATGGCTCGACTCAGAATAGCGGCCGAACCGATGTCCTCAGTGAAGCTTAACATCCGAAAAATCTCACCGAAGCCAGGTAATGTTTTATCTAGCAAAGAGGCAACAGCTTCATAGGTCGTATCCCGTGGGGAAATCCCTGTTCCACCAGTCAGGAGTACAGCTTCTATTCCGGCATGGTCGACACATTTATACAATAGCTCACGAATATCCTGATAATTATCTTTAATAATGGTGCTGCCTATTACTTCATACCCGGCTTCTTCGAGCATAGATTTAATCAAAGCTCCTCCGGTATCTGTTTCAGTAGTTCTGGTGTCCGAGACAGTAATGATATAGCAGGAAACGGTTTGAGGCGCTTCTTTCCGATGTTCTTCAACAGATGACAAGTGGCTCAACTCCTAAATTATAGATGTTATCATGATAGGGTATGGCTGAAGTAAAGACAAGCTGTCTTATATTCACAGAATGCAGCTGAAATTATGGATGCCGCTTGCGTGCTTCGCGTGCATGTAGTACACTCGCTACACATAACCGTAATTTGCTGGGGAGCGATGAAACATGGATCAGGTCGTACCTGTGTATATATTGTCAGGATTTCTGGGAAGCGGCAAAACAACATTGCTGCAGCGTCTCCTAGATCATTGGAAAAATCAGGGTTTACGCCCAGCTGTAGTGATGAATGAGCTTGGGGAAGTGAATCTGGATGGATTGCTTGTTGAGCAAACTGTCCCTATGGCTGAACTACTTGGTGGATGCATTTGCTGTTCTATCCGAAGTGATCTCAGTACAGAGCTGGCAACACTGATCAAGAAGGAGTCTCCGGATGTTGTAGTGATTGAGGCAACAGGCGCTGCGAATCCGCTGGAAATTGTGGACGGCGTAACTGAGATTTCGTTATATCAAAAAGTAGAACTGAAAAGCTTGATCACCGTCGTTGACGCCGCGCATCTGCTTGAACTGTATCGCGCACAGCAGGGGGCTACTTACCGATTGATGCAGGAGCAGATTCGCTGCGCATCAGTCTTGTTATTAAATAAAGTAGACCGTGTAACCGTTGAAGAGGCGGAAGAGGTTAGCGCTGTACTGCGGAAATGGAACGCTTATGCACCCATTCTGCCAACTGTGCGTTGTGAGGTGGAACCGGAGGAACTGCTGCGCAATGCAGGTGGAGTTCTTACGGATAAACAGCTGGAAGAGGCCGAGGACGCGAGCGAAAGCTTCTTGCATGATGAAGATGAACACACTACTGGTGGCACACATACTAGCCACGATCATGTTATGGCGTACAAACATTATTTTAAACGTCCAGTAAACAGTGAAGAATTCGAACAGTTCGTTAAAGAATTGCCGCGTGATGTTTATAGAGCTAAAGGTATTGTGACCTTTAATGACACCTCCAGCCGGTTTCTTTTCCAATATGCCTATCGTGAAGCTGATTTTATGAAAATCACACCACAGGGCGAAGTGCCTGACGTAGCCGTATTTATCGGTGAACATTTCTCATCAAATGAACTACGCACTAGACTACGGGAGATGGAGGGCCGTACCTTCGTTCGTCCTAGTACAGTTAAGAGAAGTCTATAATCAGATCTCCTTGTCAGAAGTTGTAATGGTTCATTCCTAATCTTGTAGGTTAATAGTATCGCATATCCTATAAAAATACAGGAGGTTTAAGGCTATGACCCGAATTCAATATCAGGAGTGCATTGACGCTTGTTTAGAAAGTATGAATGCCTGTAATTATAGCTATGTCTCAAGCCTAAAAGAATATGATCTTGCTTCTCTGCGTGAAAGCATGCGGCTAGATCGTGAATGTGCGGATATTTGTTCTTATGCCGTACAAGCGATGACTCGCCAAAGTCCGTTTGTAGCCGGAATTCTCCGACTCTGTGCTGAAATTTGTGAAGCCTGTGCTGATGAAANNCAGGAATGTATTGATGCCTGCCGTAGATGTGCTGAGGCGTGCCGTTTGATTAGCGATGCGGTTGAAGTATACGCGTAAGGTTGTATACCCAAACTAACTATATAATAAGCAAATGACCAGACCATTGCTGTGGATGTACACCATGGTCTGTTTTTCTTTTTAGCACTAGGCTAGATTTAATTTCGTTTCTAGAAGAGGAAATATGTAGGGAACTGGAGAATTAACAGTAGATGTGAAGCTAACATAAACTTCTCCGGATCACCTGGATGATATCAGTTTATTATAGCTCTGGCAGGCCGAACAGAAGTGGAGGGGAAAGATGAAGCATACACAAGTACCAGAGAGTGAACAATCCAAGGAGTTATTTGCATATTTTGGACTAGCAGTTTATTATGGTCAAGCTCTAGAACAGCAATTGACCAATTTGTTATTGCTCACCAAATTATCACAAGGGAAGACGCCCACTGAAGCAGATCTGACTGATTTGTATCAGCGAAAACTCAGCAATTCACTCGGTCAACTCATCAAAGAAATCCAGCATCACTTTCCTTTCTCAGAGCAAGAAACCGCTCAGCTAGAAGAAGTGTGGAAACAGCGTAACCATATCGTTCACGATTATTTCAAAGAACGGATACAAGAGACGTTCACCCCTGCTGGAAGGGCAAAAATGATCGAGGAGTTGAAACGATTCAAAAATAAAGCTAGAAGGCTAGAGATCAAATTACAAGGCTATTGTACAGAAATGTTCACGAAACTGGGGTTAGAAGAGGAGACTTTACATTAATAACCCTTTTAATCCGCAGTCCTCTACAACCTCCGGTCTAAAATGAATCTTAGAAGCTCTAACGCAGCGTGACAGTGCAGATAGAGCTTCGCCTAATGCCGGAAGCATCTCTGGCGTTAGGCGCTCACCAGGTTCCCACCACCAATTCATAATGTTCAAGGTTTGGCTCTTCTTATCCATCACCGGTTCAAATCTCGCAATAAAACGATCATTATATAATAAGGGCAGTACATAATAACCATACTCCCGTTCCAAGGCTGGTTTATAGACTTCCCAGCGGTAATGAAATCCAAATAATTGTCGGATCAGCTCTCGATCCCATATCAAGTTATCCAGTGGAGCTAAGACAGCCGCAAACGAATAACTTGAATGACTCTCAGCATCTTCAGACTCCTGCTGTATTACAGCTTCTAATGTTAGAGCGTCCATACTACGGATGTATAGTGGAAGCTTAATGCCTTCCACTAGAACTTCTCTGAGATTGTCCGCCATTAACAGTCTTTGAATCGCTGCAGTACGTTCCTTGCTCTTTAGATCAGAAATCCCAAGCCATCCGTCGCCAGATTTATTCCATAACAGTCCGATGCTACCTATTCTACGCAGCACATACCAATCATGAAATTGTTCATCAGTGGGGTTAGGGTCTTCAGTGTTTAAAAGATTATGAGGAAGCAGACGTTCAGTGAAATCGTAATACCGACGGGTATGAACACGATGATGAACGACTACTTCCCCCCAAAAGTACATACTTTCCAAAGCGGCCCGTGTTAATCTAGCCGGAGCCCAAGCCCAATCTACCTTATCCTTACCATCTACATCCAGAGAGGAGAGGGGACCACGCTTTAATAGCTCCTCACGAACCTGCTCTACAGTGANNTACGTTTAAAGTAAGGCCAGTCCTCTGTACAATAAATGGACATGTTCTTGTCCCAGCCATCTACTAGAAGTCTGTCTTGGTACAGAAGCTCTTGGGCTTGTTCAGGTGTGAACCCGGGAACTCGTGATTGTAGGACAAGCTCATGGTTATGCCCTGCGATGTTGAGTGGATCATATTGAATACAACCTACATGACGGACATAATCATAAATGCTAAGTTTACCGGCAGGGAGAGCGCCCTTAGTTAACTTTTGGTGAGCCAGGAGAAAAAGTCGAGCTTGCTTCTTAGTTATAGTGTATGTATGCATCAATTGCCTCCTTCACTTATATGTATTATTCTTCATTTTACAGAACAAATGTTCTAATATCAAGTATAGAAAAACCCTGAATCACAAGATGTGACTCAGGGGATCGATTACATCTTCTCTAACGATGGTTGCAAGCTG
>DOJM01000274.1:922-2039 GCA_003529225.1 Paenibacillus sp. | reverse complement strand
TGGTTGCAAGCTGCCTAACGAAGATCGGGAGGGCGCACCATTATCATTGTCGATACTGTTAGAACCAGCGCCTACTTGTAGCTGGTACATCCGGAAGTATCTACCGCCGAGTGCCATCAGCTCATCGTGGCTACCGCGCTCTACAATCTCACCATGATGCAGAACAAGAATCTGATCTGCACTGCGAATCGTGGAAAGACGGTGTGCGATGATGAANNNNCCTTTTTTGAGGACTTCTAATGCATCTTGAATGACACTTTCTGTCTCCGTGTCGATATTGGAGGTAGCTTCATCAAGAATCAGAATAGCTGGGTCGAAGGAGAGCGCTCTGGCAAACGAAATCAATTGCCGCTGACCTGCAGAAAGGGTGCTCCCTTTTTCAATAACCGGTTCATCAAAACCTTGAGGAAGGTGGGCCAGTAATTTATCTGCTCCGACTTCCCGTAAAGCCCGTTCAACCCGTTCGCGTGAGATTCGTTCATCTCCCAGGCTGACATTGGAAGCAATAGTGCCAGTGAAGAGGTAAGGGTCTTGAAGAACAATCCCCATGTGATTGCGTAGCCATTGCTTTGGAATATCTGTAACCTTCTGGCCATCAATCGTGATTTCACCTTTCTGTGGATCATAGAACCGGAATAATAAGTTGATTATCGAGCTTTTTCCGGAACCGGTGTGACCTACTAGAGCAACAGTTTCGCCCGGGCGTGCTTCAAAGGAAATATCGCGAAGGACGAAGTCTTTTTTATAAGCGAAAGATACGTTCTTAAACTCCACTTTTCCTTTATAGCGCGGCATGGAACCATCGGTAACATTCTCCCCAGGCTCATCCATAAGTGTAAAGACACGACCCGCAGAGACCATAGAAGTGTCGAGGTTTGCGAGCTGATTCACCATACCTGTAATCGGTTGGAACAAACGTCCAAGCACATCGACGAAGGCGTACAGAACACCTAAAGATACAAATGTAGAACCTGTAATACTGCCATGACCGAAATACCAAAGCACCATCACAAAAGAGAGACTGCGTAGAGAGTTCACTAGGTTGTGGGAGGTGAAGGCATTCAGATTCAGCATTTTATTCTGATATTTCAAGTAGTCATCGTTCAGATGCTCAAAT
>DOJM01000274.1:329-813 GCA_003529225.1 Paenibacillus sp. | reverse complement strand
AGATCAGACCTAGCCGAACATCGAGCAAGAACAAGGCGATGTATACACCAGTAATATTAATAATACCAGTACTGAAATTAGAGAGGACGGCAATAAATAGATCCTTAATCGCTTCGGTATCATTAGTTACGCGTGACACGACCTTACCTGCTGGCAAGTTGTCAAAAAAGTAAACCGGAAGTCGTTGGATATGCGCATACACATCTGTTCGTAGTTTTCGGATTACCTGATTCGCCGAAGATTGCAGCCAATAGGTTTTACCGAATTCAGCAAAGATCGAGATGACCAGGAAGATAGTGTACAAACCGACCAGCTGATAAATACCAGGGAGCTCAGGTTTGTAAAAATCGAAAAGCTCATCTGCTGAAAGTTTAACCGCAGGATAGATGGCTTCATCTTGGCCGCGCGTGATATGCATTTCACCATTACTGAACTTTCGCTCACCATCAGGCTGCGTTACAGCTTCTTCAATAAAGTAGAAGCT
>DOJM01000274.1:0-209 GCA_003529225.1 Paenibacillus sp. | reverse complement strand
GAAGAATACGGATTTCTTGCCCCTTAGCTTCACCGGGTTCAAAACGGTCTCCGCGTTTGTAATAAGCGTTGTTATATTGAACCGCCTCATCTGGTGATGTAGTACTAAAATAAGGCTTTTCGATGGCCAACATATGATTGTCAATCATGTTTTTGGCAATAAATGGACCTGCCAGTTCAGCCGCTACCCCGATGGAGAGGAGTAGAAGG
>DOJM01000205.1:11714-12148 GCA_003529225.1 Paenibacillus sp. | reverse complement strand
TGAGCGAAATTTTGATGCGTTGACGATTGTTGCAGGTGCTTGTCAGTCACATTTTGAAGCACTGCTGGGGGCAGGGGCGAATTTCGCCAGTTCTCCTGGACGGATATTGATCCATGCCCTAGACCCAGTTTATGTAGCGGCAAAATCGTCGTTCACGCCCATTAGGGATACGGTGAATCTCAGTGAGGTTTTGAACAACACCATTAGTGGTAATCAGGGAATCGGCGGTATTGAGACCCGTGGCAGCTTCCGTATTGGGATGCCGCGTCTGCAGAACCTGTCAGCACTAAAAGTGACACCTTCCGCAATTTAATCGACAGGCACGGTCTGCTTTTCAAAGCTTATAGGTAATTTGGAGTGGCTGAATAGAGTAACGCGAAGAAAGGGTGAGCGATGAGCTTAACCCTTTTTTTATATAAGAAAGTATAAGTTTC
>DOJM01000205.1:6227-11627 GCA_003529225.1 Paenibacillus sp. | reverse complement strand
TATAATGGACAAGAAAAGAGGTGGTCGTCAGGTAATGGCTAATAACGCGCTGTTAGAAATCAAACGCAGTCTCGAAGCTCACGTCGGTCATAAGATCACGTTGCGTGCAAACGGAGGTCGTCGTAAAACCGTAGAACGCACCGGTGTCCTGGAAGAAACGTACCCTTCTGTATTTATTGTCAAACTGGATCAGGAGCAGCAAACATTCAAGCGAGTCTCCTATAGCTATGCCGATATCCTTACTGAATCTGTGGAAATCACAGTATGTGAAGACGATGGGCAGATGCGGATTATGTATATTAAAGCTTAATGTTTCATGAGCAGCTTCCTTTGGAGGCTGTTTTTTATTTGCAGATAAACATTCAGTGAATGATCCTTGTTCTTAGCAAGCATACTAATTGAGCAATCGGTTTATCATTTTCTTTCATAAGGGAGGAATTCCGTAATGAGCCGCAGTAAACGAGGCATGATGTCGGAAGAACTAAAGACAGAGTTAGCCAAGGAGCTTGGTTTTTACGAAACGGTGGAACGTGAAGGCTGGGGAGGAATACGGGCGAAGGATGCCGGCAACATGGTAAAAAGAGCGATTCAGCTCGCTGAAGAGGCTGCGCGGAAATCTTAATCTTTAGCGTGTGAACAATTATTTAACGAAAAAGGGTGCGTCCAACGGGCGACACCCTTTTATGATTGGACTTCATTAGAAGTTTTTCATATAATATGTTAAGTTGTTTTTACGGGAAAAGCTGAAGGTGGGTGAACGCCTTGAAAATGTATGAGAAGGCACCAGCTAAAATTAATTTGATGCTGGATGTGCTGCACAAGCGTGCTGACGGTTTTCATGAGGTGGAAATGATTATGACCATGGTAGATCTAGCAGACCGTTTAGAGCTGTCTGAGCTGCCAAGGGATACTATTATAATATCAAGTCAAGCCGGTTATATTCCTCTAGATGAGAAGAACCTGACCTTTCAAGCGGCTAGGCTTATTAAAGAACGTTATAACGTGAAGAGTGGAGTACATATCCATCTGGATAAAAGAATACCGGTCGCAGCTGGCCTGGCTGGCGGCAGCAGCGATGCAGCGGCTACGCTACGTGGCCTGAACCGACTGTGGCGCCTAGGTATACCTGCGCAGGAGCTGCAGGAGCTTGGCGCTGAGCTTGGCTCAGATGTACCTTTCTGCGTTACAGGAGGCACTGCCTTGGCAACAGGTCGTGGCGAGAAGCTGACGCCGATTAAGAACCCACCGCAATGCTGGGTAGTATTGGCTAAGCCACCTATCAATGTATCGACTGCAGAAGTATACGGACGTGTGCGGAGCAATAATATAGCTGTTCATCCTTCGGCTCGAAAGATGCAGGACGCGATCGAAGCTGGAGATTTTGGGGGCGTGTGTAATCATTTGGGCAATGTGCTTGAGGATGTTACCCTAAAGCTGCATCCAGAGGTTCAGCAGCTCAAAGAGGCGATGGTCAAGCTCGGGGCAGACGGAGTGTTAATGTCCGGCAGCGGTCCTACAGTGTTCGGTTTAGTGTCCAAGCAGTCTAAAGTAGCAAGAATATATAATGGACTGCGAGGGTTCTGCAAGGAAGTCTATGCAGTGAGATCACTTAATTAGTATGCTTCTCTTGTGTAAACCCGTACAAAAGTGATATATTTTTCATAAAATATTCGGTTTTGGCGAGGAGCATTCCGTGAAGAAATTAAAAAGAAGCCAACGTTTGGTAGACATGACTCAATTTTTACTTGAGCGGCCACATGACCTGCTGCCGCTGTCTATATTTGCCGATCGGTATGGAGCGGCTAAGTCCTCCATCAGTGAAGATTTGGCCATCATAAAAGAAGTATTTGAAGGTGAGGGCATTGGAGAGCTTCAGACCTTAGCCGGTGCAGCAGGTGGAGTANNAAGAAATGGCGCTCTCATTTGTTAAACGTTTATGTGTGCAGCTGGAACAGACAGATCGGATATTGCCTGGTGGTTATTTGTATATGTCGGATCTGCTTGGACTGCCATCTTTGATGGAGCAAGCAGGGAAGATCATCGCAACGGCCTTTTATGGATCGGAAATCGATGTGGTGATGACAGTAGAAACTAAAGGGATTCCGCTAGCTTATGCAACGGCAGCACAGCTAGGCTTACCAGTAGTGCTGGTACGACGTGACCATCAGGTGACAGAAGGCTCAGCAGTAAGCATTAATTATGTATCGGGATCACACAAGAGCATACACACCATGTCTCTTTCTAGACGAGCACTCAAGGAGAAATCGCGGGTACTCATTGTAGATGACTTCATGAAGGCAGGCGGAACCGTTAGAGGGATGGTTGATTTACTCGGTGAGTTCAATGCCGAAGTTGCTGGAGTGGGTGTATTGGTCGAATCAGGCGCGGTAGAGACGGAAGAGCGTCTGTTGCATGACTACGTTTCTTTAGTGAAGCTAAGCGAGGTAGACTCGAAAGAGCGGCGGATTTCCGCGCATCCCGGTAACTACTTTTCCTCTTGATAGATTGGCGTTTCTTTGTTTTCAAAAAGCGTGGAAATTGTCGAAAACGTAAGGGATATTAAGAAAATCACCCGATGCGTGTCGAAAACAACAGATCCTAAAAAATATATTTCTTTTTTAGGTATTTTATGGAATCAAAAAGAAGGAATTCGCTTTGCTGTGTGGAATTATACACCAAGTCTCTGATGGAAAAAGGTGGTGAACACACACATGCAAATTACGGATGTCAGACTCCGCCGCGTTAACTCTGAGGGGAGAATGAAAGCAATCGCATCCATTACAATCGATAACGAGTTTGTTGTTCATGACATTCGCGTCATCGATGGTAATAACGGGATGTTTGTTGCAATGCCCAGCAAGCGTACACCGGATGGCGAATTCCGCGATATCGCTCACCCGATCTCTTCGGGAACACGCGAGAAGATTCAATCCGCGGTTCTGGCCGAGTACGATCGCGCCGCTACTGAAGAAGAAGAAGTTATTGAAGAGGGAGCTTAGGCTACCTCGGAAGACGGCTACCTTTTGGGTGGCGTAGGATCCGCCGTTTTTGATAAGATCATACCGAATATACTTCATGACTTAAGCAGCTTGATCTTGCAAGAAAAGCTACCGCTAGTGAAGGATTTGACGACATCTTCGAAAGGCAGCGATAAATGCTTTTCTAACATGGGGTTTATAGAAAAGAGAACCATGACTTCATGGTTCTCTTTTCTTTTTGCCCGGAATGAGATATATTCAGTAGTGAGTTCAAGAGTAGGAGGTTGGCATTCTTGAAAAGAATGGCTATAGTTCTTGCCGCAGGTCAAGGCAAGCGAATGAAATCTAAATTATATAAGGTGCTGCACCCCGTTTGCGGTAAGCCAATGGTAGGGCACGTGCTTGATACAGTAGAGGCGACCGGATGTCAGCGCACCGTTGTTGTTGTTGGGCATGGCGCAGAGAAGGTTAAGGCCTATGTAGGGCAAAGTGCGGAATACGTGCTGCAGGAAACTCAGCTCGGTACTGGNNCTCGGTGGTGAAGAAGGAACGACGATTGTTGCTTATGGTGACACTCCACTTATTACATCGGAGACGCTGATAGGATTGATGGCTCTGCATGAGGAGCGTCAGGCAGCAGCGACTGTATTAACCGCAGTAATGGATGATCCATCTGGATTAGGACGGATTATACGTAGTGAAGATGGCGGCTTAATGAAGATCGTAGAACAGAAAGATTGTAATGCCGAACAGGCAGCTATTCATGAAATCAACACAGGAATTTATTGCTTTGATAACATCAAGTTATTTTCAGCTTTAGAGAAGGTTACTAACAGCAATAATCAACAGGAATATTATTTAACAGATGTTATCAGTATTCTGCGTGAGCAAGGTGATCTTGTTCTAGCATTCCAGACTGAGGATGCTAACGAGTCTATTGGTGTTAATGACCGTCTAGCTTTGTCTGATGCGGAAGGTATTATGCGTCAACGTATCAACCGCAAACATATGCTGGGTGGCGTAACCATAATAGATCCTGCCTCTACTTATATCGGAGCAGATGTAGTCATTGGGTCAGATACAATGATCTATCCAGGAACCATCTTGAAGGGTAAAACTGTAATCGGTGAGAACTGTGTGATCGGACCGGCAAGCGAAATCGAAGATTGTCAGATCATGGACGACGCGACGATTAAGCAGTCCGTACTGAATCAAGCACAAGTTGGCGCACGGACTACCGTTGGGCCTTTTGCCTATTTGCGCCCAGGTTCTATACTTGGAGAAGAAGTTAAGGTTGGAGATTTCGTCGAGATCAAGAATGCTACGATTGGTGACGGTTCTAAGGTGTCACATCTTAGCTATATTGGCGACGCATCTGTGGGTAAGAATGTAAACGTCGGTTGCGGTGCGATTACTGTTAACTACGACGGGTATAATAAATTTACGACAACAATTGAAGACGATGCCTTTATCGGTAGTAACGTTAACCTTATCGCACCGGTTTCTGTGGGCAAAGGGGCTTTTGTTGTAGCTGGTTCGACAATTACGCGTTCCGTTTCAGAGAACGATCTGGCTGTTGCCAGAGTACGGCAGGAGAATAAACCGGGATATGCAGAGAAGATCCGTTCCCGTGCAAAAGCGAAGAAAGACCACTCGAGTCCATCGTAAAGCGTTGCTAAGAAGCGCCGGACGGACTTATATTTCCGCGCCGGCGCCTTTGGAAAGCTAAATTCCGTCACGGAGGGTTTAAATTTTATGACTTATTGTGATTCTAAATTAAAGATTTTCACCTGTAACTCCAACCCAAAGCTAGCTAGTCAAATCGCTGATTACATCGGAATTCCGATGGGTGAATCGCATACTACAAGTTTTAGCGATGGAGAAATTCAGGTCAAGCTGTCAGAGAGCGTTCGGGGTTGTCATGTGTATATTGTTCAATCCACCTGCGGCCCAGTTAATGACAACCTAATGGAGCTTTTAGTTATGGTGGATGCACTCAAACGCGCCTCCGCAAAAAGCATCAATGTGGTTATCCCTTACTATGGTTACGCTCGTCAAGATCGGAAAGCTCGTTCCCGTGACCCTATTACGGCCAAGCTGGTAGCAAATTTGATTGAAAAAGCCGGCGCTCACCGTGTAATTACGATGGACCTCCATGCTATGCAGATTCAGGGATTCTTTGATATTCCAGTGGATCACTTGCTGGGAGTTCCCATCCTGGCTCAGTATTTCCGTTCCAAACAAATCGAGAACCCAGTTGTCGTATCGCCAGATCACGGCGGTGTAGTACGTGCAAGAAAGCTTGCTGATTTCCTGAACGCTCCGCTTGCAATTATAGACAAGCGTCGTCCAGAGCCGAATGTCAGCGAAGTCATGAATATTATCGGTAATATTGAAGGTAAAACAGCCATTCTGATCGATG
>DOJM01000205.1:5970-6145 GCA_003529225.1 Paenibacillus sp. | reverse complement strand
CATGAACGTCTGGAGAATTCTCCAATTAAAGAGATTATCGTGACAGATACGATTCCAATTCGCAGCGCGAACCCAACTTCTAAACTCAAAGTGTTGTCCGTGGCTCCACTTATGGGTGAGGCAATTATCCGCGTTCATGAAGAGTTGTCGATTAGTAAATTGTTTGAAATTGAAT
>DOJM01000205.1:3773-5800 GCA_003529225.1 Paenibacillus sp. | reverse complement strand
CAATACACCAATGTCAATGTGCACGTCGCCTCTGTATATTTCCACAGGCACAGCATATTGGATATGGTACTGAAAATCGCGCTGATGTGTTAAGATTCCACCTTGATGTAGCATAGGGTATCACCTCGCTTCGGAGTATAATTTCGCTCTGGTTGCTTAAGAGTATGTAGATAAGATCTATTGTACCAAAAACGGACTTCTCTTGCCGGAGAGCCCGAATGGAAAGGAAAGGTTCGATAATGAAATGGATTGTCGGATTGGGAAATCCGGGAACACAATATGCTAAAACAAGGCATAATGTTGGCTTTATGGCATTGGATGAGCTTGCGGCTCAGAACGGGATTTCTTTCAACCAAAGCAAATGTAAATCCGTGATCGGTGAAGGCGTTATCGGGGGAGTAAAAACCGTATTGATTAAACCGATGACCTTTATGAATTTGTCTGGTGAAGCCGTTCGCGCTTATATGGATTATTACAAAGTTAAACTAGAAGATATGATCGTCGTCTACGATGATCTGGATACCGAAATTGGAAAGATTCGATTGCGTTATCAAGGAAGTGCTGGTGGGCATAACGGAATTAAATCGATCATTCAGCATGTGGGTACACAAAGCTTTAATAGGGTACGAATGGGCATTTCTCGTCCTGAACCGGGTTTTGCAATAGTAGATTATGTTCTCTCTTCTTTTCCTAAAAAGGAAGGCGATCCTCTGAAGCAGATGGTCCTTAATACTTGTGATGCACTGGAGTTCAGCTTAAAGAATTCATTCGAACAGACGATGGCTAAATTTAATGGTTGATCTGTAAACTCTGCTGGTTATGAAGGCTAAAGATGATGCTCCCCGGACATACTGAAGGTATATAGTACTTTCAGGAGGCATATAGATGGCAATAAACTATGTNNCAGCATTAATAGAAGTGATGTTACAGAAATGCAGTTGGGCCTTCATTCCTTGACCCCTGTGGAGCGCAGAGATATAATAGCGTATAATTCAGAAGGTGAGATCACGGTAAAGGTGACTTGCGAATATTGCAAGGAGGCTTTAGAGCATAATCCGGAGCTCAGCCTGCTGACGAGTCCGCTTCAGTAGGTGAAAGCGCCTGTCTCTATCGTCATCCGCAAGCCTTGGCGTTACAGCTGAGGCTTCTTTTCGATTCCAATCATAATAGGTGACGGTGGCTTTGGCTTCCGTTAGCCTGTTTAGTAAGAGAGGTGCACCTGTTGTTACAAGGTATTATAGAAGCTTTTTCTAAGGATCCCGATTTCCAGTCTATCACCCAGGGTATAGCTGCAGGTATGAGAGAGCAGCTCATATCGGGGCTTACAGGTTCTGCTAGACAGATCATGCTTGCAGCACTGCATGAAGAGACAGCCCGTCCTTTGCTTGTGGTGACTCATAATATGTTTTCGGCTCAGAAAATGGCCGATGATTTACAGGAAGCGCTTTCCCCGGAACGAGTTCTGCTCTATCCTGCTAATGAACTTGTGGCTGCGGAAGCGGCTGTTTCAAGTCCAGAGACATTAGCCCAGCGTATTGATGTACTGACCAAATGTGCTCAGGGCTTCCGTGGTATTGTTGTTGTTCCCTACTCGGGAGTGCGCAGACTGCTCCCTGCACCAGAGGTTATGGCAGAGGCGCAGGTTACGGTTTCTCAGGATGGAACGCTTGCTCTGGATGAATTCTTGATGTCCATGATCGAAATGGGTTATGAAAGAGTAGAGCGGGTTGAGAATCGCGGGGAACTGAGCGTAAGAGGTGGAATTATTGACTTTTATCCAATGACTTCTCCTTTGGCATATCGGGTTGAGTTATTTGATGATGAGGTTGATTCCATCAGAACTTTTGATCCAGTGGATCAGCGTTCTATTGATAAAGTACGAAGTGTGAAGATTACACCGGCTAAAGAGATCATAGCGAGCAGGTTTCGCCAGGAATCTGCTTCTGCTGAGGCATCCGTTATGCTGGAACGACAGCTCGAGAAAATGGCGGATCGGCAGGCTAAGTTGCGTCTAAAAGAAGAAATTG